>DMPJ01000228.1:1595-6200 GCA_003456035.1 Planktothrix sp. UBA8402 | reverse complement strand
AAATACTAATAACATCGGTTTTCCCGCTTCTCGCAAGTAGGAAAGAGCATCATATTCAACTTGGGTAATATCTCCAGCAATCACAAATAATAATAAATCAACTTGTTGCGCCACTTGACGGGCAATTTGTTCCCGGGTTTCGCCGTCAACTTCATCAATTCCTGGAGTATCAATTAGTTCAATTTGAGAAATTTTATAGGAAACCGTAGGAATATTAGATGTCTGGTTATCGGTCATTTCCCAGGGCTGAATTTGAGTAGTTTGGGTGACGCCATGAATTGGGCCAGTGATAAATACTTCTTGACCTAATAAAGCATTTAAGACNNTCCAACCATACCAAATACGGCAATTTGTACACAGGTACGGTCTAATTTATCCATCATTTTTTGTAACCCCCCAATATCAGGTTCTAAACCTTCTCTTTCTGTGGGAGTTAAGTCAAGATGGTCTACAATCTCCCGTAGGGCGTCTTGAGCATGACGTAAATTTAATTCCGCTTGTAGGTCGGTGAAACTGAGTAGGGTTGTATTAAGTTCGTCATCTAAAGTCATAAAAACCTCGTTAAATAGGGATCACGGATTTAAGAGGNNATTTTAATCTGTGTTAATCTGCGTAATCCAGAATCCAAGTGTGGCAAAAAAAGTCAGTTATTGGGTAAATAAAAAAATTTTGCTGTCAGAAGATTTTACCTGATGAAAGACAAATCAACCCCGCCAAAGTTGGTACTTAAAGCAACATTTAAGTTTTCTAAAACTTTTACTAACCAGAGGACTCCATCTTGAGAACAGGACTCGTAATGATTAAATAAAATTGCAAATCGTTTTTCTAGGTAGGGTTTAACTTTTCGACAAATTAAAACAATTTTTAGTAATAAACCTACGGTAACTGTGGGCCCAACATTAGCAATTAAGTCTATAAAGACAAAATGATTGGGTTTTTGGGGACTTTCAACTACCAGAAAGTTTAATATTTGGTTACAAGTTCTCAGGAGGAGAAATTCACTAAAATTTTCATCATCACTGTGGGGAATGGTATTTTGTAATTGCTTGTGTAATTTATCGTTAAATTGATTACGGATATAGGATGAATCTATCGCTGTTGGGCTGATATATTCATATAAACTGTCTTTGAAATCTCGAAAAGATTGATTGGGTTTAGTTTGGGATATAAAACTTTGAGCTAAATCTTTATAGCTTTGTGATCCTTCTATTTTGCCAACAAATTGTTTCAGGGCGGCAAATAACTCTCTATTGCTTAAAAAGGTCGGATTATGAATAGGAGAAACTATTTTTTTAGCTTCTTCTAGGGATGTGCGTCGGGCGATATTTGCGAGTCGCATTTGATGGGCTACATACTGAGACAAATCTAGTTCAAATTTTCGTTGTTTTTGAACTTGAATAAGTTGAATCATTTGTTGATGTTCATAGGAACTATCGTCACTAAGTAAACAATGTTTATAAAGATAGGGATAGCGAGGAATTAAGATTCTCAGGGGTTCTGAAGATTGGGTTTTATAATCTAATTCTTGCCGTTGATTAATCACTTCTGCAAAGCGTTTTAATGCTAAATACTGCTCGCTTTTAGTAAATTCATAAACCAAATCCCCCAATTCCCGAAGATTTCGTGAATAAGAATAAACTTTTCTAATTTTGGGAATAGATTCATCAAATACTTGAATTAATTTATTGATAGCTGCTTTGCGTTGGGGAGAAGTATGCCAGCAATTAATTAAAATATAACAACAGCGATTTAGTATATGGTTAAAATCCTGAGTCTCTAATTTAGACATGACTAATTTATTTAAGGCTTTAGAGACTTCCAAATCAGGATATCCCGACCCTTCAATAAATAATAGATTCAGTCGCTCTATGAGTTGATGAGGCTCCTCTATTTCTACCTGTTTGAGCAAGTGATCATAGAGAATTTGTTCTTCTTTCATAGTGGCTCGATTAAAAGGATTAGCTGAATTGTTGTTCATTTGTGATTACCCATTTGCTCAATTTGAATTCCATGTCTGGTTAAATTGCCTGATCCAGATAAGTCTATGATTTTGACCCTGATTAACTTAAAAAATCTACAATATAATAACAAGACACAAAACTGATATTACGAATAATAAAACTCAGACAAATTTAAAAAAAGTTGATTAAAATAACTTGAAAACTTCGCACTCTGTGGTAATATATTTTTTAACTGGCTGCGCGATTTCTACCAATTAGGGCTAAAATTGTCATCATTCAGCTAAAAATGATTAAAAAATCAGTAGTCTTTTAGAATATCATAACTGGGTAATCATTAATCATCAATTTTTAAGAGTCAGAGAATGTCCAATCTCATCACTCGCGGTCAGATTGCTAGAATTGTAGCGATTAACTCATTATCTTACAGTGATTTCACGGATCTCACCCCGGTGATTGGGATCACAACCGATACCCGCAGTATTCAACCAGGAGAGGTGTTTTTAGCGTTACAGGGGGAACACTTTGATGGCCATGACTTCGTGGAACAGGCAATCAACCAGGGGGCCATTGCTGCGATTGTGACAACGGATTTCGCCCAAAATCACCCGGATTTGCCCCTTTTTCCGGTTCCTAACCCCTTAACAGCCTATCAACAAATTGCCCGATGGTGGCGGGATCAATTTCAGATTCCGATTATCGGGGTCACCGGGTCGGTGGGGAAAACTACAACTAAGGAATTAATTGCGGCTATATTAGGGACTCAAGGCAATGTATTAAAAACCCAAGCCAATTATAACAATGAAATTGGAGTTCCTAAAACCTTATTACAATTAACATCCGATCATGATTTTGCGGTAATAGAAATGGCTATGCGCGGAGCCGGACAAATTGCCGAATTAGCCCAAATTGCTCGACCTACAATTGGGGTAATTACTAATGTGGGGACGGCTCATATTGGACTGTTGGGGTCGGAAGATGCGATCGCATTGGCAAAATGTGAACTATTAGCAGAAATGCCGAAAACCAGTCTGGCGGTGTTAAATTATGATCAAGATCGTTTGATCGATACCGCCACCAAAATTTGGTCAGGAAATACGATTACCTATGGTTTGGAAGGGGGAGATTTGCGAGGAGAATTAATAGACGTCCAAACCTTACGAGTCGAAGGAATAGATTTACCCTTACCCTTACCTGGGGCCCATAATGCCTCTAATTTCTTAGCAGCATTGGCCGTATTCCGGGGAATTTATGGGGCGCAAACCTCCTACAAGGATTTTCAGCAACCAATAGCGGTACAGTTACCCGATGGTCGGGCGAAACGCTATCAGTGGGGGGAAGATATTGTGATTTTGGATGAAACCTATAATGCTGGGTTGGAATCAATGTTGGCGGCTTTGCGGTTACTGGCCCAAACCCCAGGAAAACGCCGGATTGCGGTCTTAGGGACAATGAAAGAGTTGGGAGAGCGATCGCTAGAATTCCATGAACAAGTGGGGCGCACGGTGCGGGAACTGAATTTGGACGGATTATTGATTTTGGCAGAGTTTGACGCCGCCAATGCCTTAGCAAAGGGGGCTGGCGGTGTTTCGTTGGTGTCAATAGTTGATGTACAAACGTCCGATGCTCATGCTCAAATGGCCAAACAGTTAAAGGCCTTAATCGAGCCCGGGGATCGGATTTTATTTAAAGCGTCCCATTCGGTGCAACTAAATCGGGTTGTAGAATTATTGGGATCAGATTTTCAATAGAATCAAATCGCTCAAACGTGATCACTGATCAGTGATAACCTAAAAGATGGCAATATTAAATTCCTCTAAACGTTTCCGAGACGAATCGGAATCAACTTGTATTAACCCATAAGCAAACCCATGGTCAGCACCGCAGAAAAAACAAATGTAGGCCACGTTACTCAAATTATTGGCCCGGTTGTAGATATCAAATTTCCGAGCGGTCACTTGCCGGAAATCTACAACGCAGTAAAAATTAGTGGCAAAAACGAAGTTGGTCAAGATATTTCTATTGTTTGCGAAGTCCAACAACTTCTAGGAGATGGTCAAATCCGCTCCGTATCCATGAGTACCACCGATGGCTTAGTCCGGGGGATGGAAGTTGTTGATACGGGCGCCCCGATTAGTGTTCCCGTTGGCCCGGCTACCCTGGGACGGATTTTTAACGTTATCGGTGAAACCGTCGATAATTTAGGCCCGGTGCAAACCGAAGAAACATCTTCCATTCACCGTCCCGCCCCGGCTTTTACTCAGTTAGAAACAAAACCCGCTGTGTTTGAAACGGGGATTAAAGTGGTAGACCTGTTAGCCCCCTATCGTCGGGGTGGCAAAATTGGTCTGTTCGGTGGAGCCGGAGTCGGCAAAACCGTTATTATTATGGAACTGATTAACAACATCGCTAAGGCGCACGGGGGAGTTTCCGTGTTCGGCGGTGTGGGCGAACGTACCCGGGAAGGAAACGATCTTTACAATGAAATGATCGAGTCTGGGGTTATCAACACCAAGGACTTAAGCCAATCTAAAGTGGCTCTGGTTTATGGCCAGATGAACGAACCCCCCGGAGCTAGAATGCGGGTGGGTCTATCGGCTTTGACTATGGCTGAATATTTCCGCGATATCAGCAAACAAGACGTGCT
>DMPJ01000228.1:0-1541 GCA_003456035.1 Planktothrix sp. UBA8402 | reverse complement strand
GGGACAGAAATGGGTGAACTGCAAGAGCGGATTACTTCAACTAAAGAAGGCTCTATTACTTCGATTCAAGCGGTTTATGTCCCTGCGGATGACTTAACTGACCCCGCTCCAGCCACAACCTTTGCTCACTTAGACGCCACCACCGTATTATCACGGGGTTTGGCTTCTAAAGGTATCTATCCTGCGGTTGATCCCTTGGATTCCACTTCGACGATGTTACAGCCGTCGATTGTCGGTAGCGAACACTATAACACCGCCCGGGCTGTGCAATCCACCCTGCAACGGTATAAAGAATTACAAGACATCATCGCCATTTTAGGTTTAGATGAATTGTCGGAAGAAGACCGTATGACTGTGGCTCGCGCTCGGAAAATTGAGAAATTCCTATCTCAACCCTTCTTTGTGGCGGAAGTGTTCACAGGTTCTCCGGGTCAGTATGTCACCCTGGAAAAAACCATTAAAGGGTTCAATATGATTATGGCTGGGGAACTGGATGACCTGCCAGAACAAGCTTTTTACATGGTGGGCGACATTGACCAAGTGATTGCTAAAGCCGAAAAACTCAAAGGCTAAGTTTCACCCGTTGTCGATGCTCTAGCTCTCCTACTGTGAGCATCGACAACAATAATTTTTGATCTCGATAATATTTTATTACCTCTTGACAAATGACATTAACTGTGCGTGTAATCGCTCCAGATCGGACGGTCTGGGATGAAAGTGCTGATGAGGTGATTCTTCCGAGTACAACGGGCCAAGTAGGTATTCTGACGGGTCACGCTCCCCTATTGACAGCTTTAGATACCGGGGTAATGCGGGTTCGGTTGAAAAACAAATGGACTCCTATTGCCTTGATGGGTGGGTTTGCTGAAGTGGAAGCCAATGAAGTCACCATCTTGGTTAATGGTGCCGAACGGGGTGATACTATTAATTTAGAAGCAGCCCGTACCGCCTATACTCAAGCTCAAGCTGATTTAGAAGCGGCTGATACTGGTGATTCTAAAAAGGCCAAAATTAAAGCGACAAAAGCTATTAAAAGAGCCAGAGCGCGGTTACAAGCGGCTGGTGGTGTTATCGAATATTGACCCCCAAGAAACCGGGTTTCTCTTAAGAAACCCGGTTTCTAACCCTCACCAGCAATTTAAACCTTTAAAGATAACGACTCTTTTTTAATTGTTTCTGAATCATGTTGCTGATTTCTAAACTCTGATAATAAATCAAAGAAATTCTTAAAAGCGTCGATTTCATCACTAGAATACAATAAAATAATTCTAGCCCAAGATGCGGAAGTATTGACCCCAAATTTAGCTTGTAACCAAGGCTGAAATTGTGCAAATTCCATTTCTTGTTCGCTTTCAGGAANNATAACCACACAAAAACATCAATAAATTATTAATATTAGGACTTCCAATATACATTCCTGGTTTTTGTTTAATTTTTTCGAGTAAGTCGTAGAGGTTGGTCATCTTTTTTTCTCCAGAAATATTACAGTTAAAACGTTTCAATTTCTTCTATTATAAACTTTCCGCTTGGACAGTCAAAAT
>DMPJ01000541.1:4198-4324 GCA_003456035.1 Planktothrix sp. UBA8402 | reverse complement strand
AATTGGCCCGCCACTCATCCCTACTCGAATTTCATTGGTATAACCCAAACGATATCCTTGCGGTAAAGATTTTGGCGGTAAAATAGAGATAATCCCTTGGGTGAAACGAAACACTTGCAAACCTTG
>DMPJ01000541.1:3435-4113 GCA_003456035.1 Planktothrix sp. UBA8402 | reverse complement strand
ACTATTAAAATGGGCGATCGCTAAATCCGTATTTCCTAACTGTTTGGCTCCAAATAATTGATACTTTTGCCCATCAGGAGTAATCACCGTTTGTTGCTGACTAAATGCGAGAACGTGCCAATTGGTAATTACCGTATAAGTTTGTCCCTGTCGTTGGATAATTACACCGGAACCAGAAGCATTAGGGGTTAAAAGACGAACCGTTGTTAACCGTGCTAATCTTTCAATATTGACCGTTTGCTGTTCAGTAAAACGATGAT
The DNA here is from genome assembly GCA_003456035.1 of Planktothrix sp. UBA8402. Classification (GTDB taxonomy): domain Bacteria; phylum Cyanobacteriota; class Cyanobacteriia; order Cyanobacteriales; family Microcoleaceae; genus Planktothrix. The sequence goes on along the minus strand of DMPJ01000541.1, from coordinate 3,853 downwards.
TGATCTCTGGAAATTCTGCCAACACGGGATGATTTACTGATAGAATCATCAGTATTGTTAGACAAATTCCAGTCCTGATGAAATGGCAATTCATCTGTGTTTAAAGCTCCCGTGAACCGTTGCTAGGTGTCGTTTGTGGTGCAACGGGTTGAGAATTTAATTGAGGAGTAGTCACGGAATTGCTATCATTTTCCAAACGGCCACTCACATCAATATAAGGAATTGCGCCACTTTCAGACAGAGAGGGAACACCCGCTTGTCCTTCTCGCCAAGCTAACAGTTTATTCAATGTGGCGATCACGTCCTGACCGGGTTTTAGGGTAAAAATCAATCCTTCACAACGACCATTAACTTGACTGGCTGTACAGATTACGGGTTGACTGTTCATTATCCCTCCCGTAATATATTTAAGCTGTTT
>DMPJ01000541.1:0-3403 GCA_003456035.1 Planktothrix sp. UBA8402 | reverse complement strand
ATCAGACTCCCATTTAATCCAAGGTTCTCGACTTCCTTGGGTGTTTTGATACAGTGTTGTCGGGGTTCCAGTGGAGGTATCGCAGAAAAACCCTTTTTGTCCTGGTGCGGGTTGACTCAAAGCCGTTTGAGGTGCTAAAAAGCTACTACACAAGGCAATTAAGCCGGTGAAAACTAGAGATTTGTGTCTCATATAACAAATTTTAGGCGAAAATAATAAATAACCCGATTATCCCCAAAAAAGCCCAACAGGTCAAGAGCAGTTAGGCTTTTTTGATGTTTTTTTACAAATCTTCGCAAAAGTATAGTTCAAAAACCCGGCACCTAGAGATTAATAAATCTTTTCTAACTGTCTAAAATCCCGTTCCACTTCTGCCCATAATGCCCGATTATGGGGATCGGTTTTTAAGGCTTTTTTTAAATAATTTCTAGCTTTATCAACTTGCTTTTCTATAATCAGTTGCCGACCCCAACGTTGATAGGAAATCGCTTGCCATTGGCGAATTTCGGCATCATTCGGAATACGTTGGGCTAACCCTTCAATTAATGCGATCGCCCTCGGAAAACGCTTATATTTTAATAATTGTTGTAACTCTAAATAGGAATTTTCCTTAATTTTTTGTTCTTCTTTCGTTAATTCAGGATTAAATTGAATTGGTGGATTTTTGGGCGTAATTTTAACTTTTGTAGACTGATATTGGGGAACTTTAGACCCAGATACAAAGGGTTTTGTCGAAACCGTAACGGGTGCTAATTCCGCTTCTGGTTTCGCCACTGTCAATAAAAATTTATATGCTTCTGTGATCGCCATAAACTTATCTCTAGCGACTTCATTTCCAGGATTGACGTCAGGATGATATTGTCTAGCAAGCTGGCGATAAGAGGTTTTCACCGCCTCCAAACTCGCCCCGAATCTTAACCCTAATTGTCGATAATAGTCAGTTGTATCCATCACTAATTGTATCAGTGACTCAATTTAATAATATGGGAAGTAAATTGCACAAATAGAAAAGCAAATAGAGGACAAATGGATGGGAAAAACCCATCCAATATTATAGTGAATTGTTAACCCTTAACCTGCGGTTAAAGCCACGGCAGCCCGTTCTTCAATCACTTGGTCAATTAAACCATAATCCTTGGCTTCTTGGGCAGAGAGGAAATAATCCCGATCCGTATCTTTCTGAATTTTTGCCAAAGTTTGCCCAGTACGACTGACTAAAATATCATTCAATAAACTGCGGATTCTCAAAATTTCTCTGGCTTCAATTTCGATATCCGTTGCTTGCCCCCTTGCCCCGCCTAATGGTTGGTGAATCATAATCCGGGCATGGGGTAAAGCTAACCGTTTTCCTGGGCTTCCTGCTGCTAATAGAAAAGCCCCCATGGAAGCCGCTAAACCTACACAAATCGCAANNCTAAACCTACACAAATCGTGATCACATCGGCCTTAATATATTGCATGGTATCGTAAATCGCCATACCTGCTGTTACCGATCCTCCCGGAGAATTGATATACAAATAAATCGGTTTATTAGAATCTTCCGCATCCAAATATAGCATCTGTGCCACAATTCGATTGGCTAAACTATCGGTGACTTCTTGACCCAAAAATAGAATGCGTTCTACACCTAAACGGGTATAAATATCAATCCATCTTTCGTATTGACTACCTGGAAGACGGTAAGGAACAGTCGGAATCCCAATCGGCATAGCTTTTCCCTTTTTAACTTCAATTAATTTTAAACCGTTGCTACCAATGCGGGCAGTTCTTTTCGACTTTTTAACACCTTATCAATTAAGCCATATTCCTTGGCTTCTTCTGGTGTTAAATAGAACATCCGATCGGTATCTTTAGAAATTTTTGCCACCGATTGTCCGGTACTTTTTGCTAAAATTTCTAACATGGTTCTCTTATTATCGAGAACTTCCTTCGCCCGAATTTGGATATCCGTTGCTTGACCCCTTGCCCCACTTTTGGTTTGATTTAAAACAATGGTTGCATTCGGTAAACTCGCCCGAAAACCCTTAGTCCCGGCAGCTAAAATCATGGCTGCGGTTCCCATCGCTTGACCGATACAAATAGTATGAACTGGAGGCTTAATATAGCCCAAAGTATCGCAAATGGCAAAAGCTTCAGTCTCAAACCCAATTGCATCCCCTCCATACCAGGAAGTTCCTGTGGAGTTGATGTAGAAATAGATAGGTTTATCGGGATCGTCGAACTGTAAGTAAAGCAGTTGAGCGATAATTAGTTCAGTAACATCAATCCCCACTTGTNNGTGATTGTGGAAGGTAATTTTGTCAGTTCCTATCAACCAAAAGTTGATCCGTTTGTGCAACAACAAATTTTAACCATAGCCAAATATCGTCAAACTCAAATTGCTGAAACTAAACTCCAACAAGGCGACCGGGCAGGGGCGGCAACCATGTTACAAACCGCAGCCAAAACCGCTTTACAAATGGGAGATAAAAATGCAGCAACGGTGTTACAAACCAGCGCCACTCGCTTACAATCAGGAGAAGAATTATCCGAAAGTGATAAGAAGAAAACCCGAATTGTCTCTAAAACAGTTTTGAAATAACGCACTCCTTTCCCCCAATCGGGCTATCGGTGTAAGAATATGCCGATTGCACAGCTTGAATAGGTTCTCTCATCAGGAATTCTCAACCTTAAACTTATAGAAATAGTAGCGCAACTTCAGGTAATCATAATGAAACTCAGTTTACAAGCAATTCTTAGTGATCCCAACTTTGATCTGTCCGTTGGCAACAGTCAACGTCAGTTGGCGATCTCCATTTCGGCTTTTCCCTCTCAAAGTGATGCCGATGTCCCTTTAAATTTGTGCCTAATTTTAGATCATAGCGGTTCTATGAGTGGAAAACCCCTAGAAACCGTGAAACAGGCGGCCATCGAGTTAGTGGATCGGTTAAAACCTGGCGATCGCATTTCTATTATAACCTTTGATCATCGCGCTAAGGTTTTAATTCCGAATCAAGATATTACGGATTTGGACAATATTAAACGGAAAATCAACGCTTTAAAAACCTCCGGGGGTACGGCAATTGATGAAGGGCTAAAATTAGGGCTTGAAGAATTAGGAAAAGGCAAACAAGAACGAATTTCTCAAGGGTTTTTATTAACCGATGGCGAAAATGAACATGGAGACAATAATCGTTGTTTGAAATTAGCCAAACTCGCCGCTAGTTATAACTTAACGATTAATACTTTGGGGTTTGGGGAAGATTGGAACTCCGATGTTTTAGAAGAAATTGCCGATGCTGCCGGGGGAACTTTAGCTTATATTGAATATCCTGAACAAGCCTTGGATGAATTTAGCCGTTTGTTCAATAAAATGCAGTCTGTGGGCTTAACTAATTCCTATTTATTATTGGATTTAATGCCC
>DMPJ01000372.1 GCA_003456035.1 Planktothrix sp. UBA8402 | reverse complement strand
AGTAAGCCCTTCAGGGCTTAGAGGCGTGAACGCCTCACTACGAAATGTTAAATTATTATTAAGTTTTCTGTTCAATCACTGTATAGTTATACAATCTACATTGCTTCGCAAGTCTGGAAACAAACAGAACGTTTCAGGAGAAAAGCAAATGCGGATTATGTTGATTCAGCCCAATTATCATTCCGGGGGCGCTGAAATTGCCGGAAATTGGCCCCCTAGTTGGGTTCCTTATGTCGGGGGGGCGTTGAAAACCGCCGGGTTTACCGACATTGAATTTGTCGATGCCATGACTAACTTTATTGAGGATGAAGAATTAGCCAAAATTCTTCAAGATCGTCAACCGGATATTGTGCTGGCAACGGCCATTACTCCGATGATTTATAAGTCTCAAAATACTCTCAAAATTGTTAAACAAATTTGCCCGAATGCTAAGGCAATTATGGGGGGTGTTCACCCGACTTATATGTATCGGGAAGTATTGAATGAAGCTCCTTGGGTGGATTATATTATTCGGGGGGAAGGAGAAGAAATCACGGTTAATTTATTAACAGCAATCACTAATGGGACGGATGAAATAGAACGTCATAATATCTTAGGAATTGCCTTTTTAGAAGAGGGTAGAGTTGTCGCTACTCCTGCCCATCCTCCGATTGCAGATTTAAACACCTTAACCCCAGATTGGAGTTTATTAAATTGGGATAAATATATTTATACGCCTCTGAATACGAGAGTTGCTGTTCCTAATTGTTCCAGAGGTTGTCCCTTTCGGTGTCGGTTTTGTTCTCAATGGAAATTCTGGCGCAAATATCGATCTCGTTCCCCGAAACATTTTGTTGATGAAATCGAAACTTTAGTTAAAGATCATCAGATCGGATTTTTTATTCTAGCTGATGAAGAACCTACGATTAATAAATCTCGATTTGTGGCTTTATGTCAGGAATTAGTTGATCGGAATTTAGGGGTACATTGGGGGATTAATACGAGAGTTACGGATATTCTCAGAGATGAGAAAGAATTACCATTATATCGCCAAGCGGGATTAGTTCATGTGTCTTTAGGAACGGAAGCTGCTGCCCAATTAAACCTGAATTTATTTAGAAAAGAAACGACGATTGCTGATAATAAAAAAGCGGTTCAATTATTGCGAGAAAATGGGATTCTGGCGGAAGTTCAGTTTATTATGGGATTACCAAATGAAACTCCAGAAACCATTTTAGAAACCTATCGGATGGCGCGGGATTGGAAAGCGGATATGACCAATTGGAATATGTACACTCCTTGGCCGTTTTCTGAATTATTTCAAGATTTAGAAGATCGAGTGGAAATCCGCGATTATTCCCATTATAATTTTGTCACCCCCATTATTAAACCCGATAATATGAGCCGGGAAGATGTTCTTAAAGGGGTGCTGCAAAATTATGCTCGGTTTTATTCTTGGAAATTTCTGGAATATTGGTTGGAAAAAGATTCGTTTAAACGGCGTTATTTGCTCGGTTGTCTGTGGGCATTCGTGAAAACAACGTTTAATAAACGATTCTATAATTTAAAACGGGTGAAACAAAAAGGATTCCATACCGAAGTTGAATTTGGCTTTGATGAATCTAGGATTTTGACCCCGGAACAGATGGCAAAATCTCAACAGAAAAATTCGGCAGATATTGACTTTTTAGGAACAATTTCTGCCTGTGGCGCGGCTAATGATTTATCTGCTTGCGAAAGTTATACTAAAATTAATCCCAAACATGATATAATCCAGGTAGCTGTGATTGAAGATGATCAACAAACACGCCTGAACCTACGGACAAATTTGCGATCGCAACCCGGAATAGAAGTCGCCAGCGAAGCTACCAATGCCGAAACCGGCTTAGTGCTACTGGAATCGATTGATGTTGATGTTGCGGTTGTCGATAGCACTCTCCCGGATATGGATTTGGTCAAGTTTATTCGCATGGCGCGGAAAGTTCAGGGTAATTCCTATGTAATTCCATCCAAAATTTTAGTTTTGGTGACACCTGGCCAAGAATCAATATTATCAGAGGCTTTAAAAGTGGGAGCAAACGGGTTTTGTTTGAAAGATTCACCGATTGAAAAATTGGCAAATGCGGTACAAATGATCCATAATCAAGGGAGTTATCAAGATCCGGCAATTGACCCTTTAATTCTAACATCAATCACCCCAGGATAAATTGCGATTTCAAAGGGAGGGGGGGATTTACAAGAATTTATGTTATCCTAAAAATCAACCAAGATTCCCCCGTATCGGTTTATAAAACATTATTATGTTGAGGAAATTTTCATGACATCTCAAGTCGCAACTTCGCCGGAAAATAAACCAAAATTAAGCGGTTTAACAGTTGCGTTTTTCGGTATTATCCATTTGCTGGCTTTATTGGCACCTTGGTTTTTTTCCTGGTCAGCTTTAGGAATTACGATATTTCTACACTGGTTTTTTGGCAGTATTGGGATTTGTTTAGGCTACCATCGGTTGTTAAGTCATCGCAGTTTTAAAGTTCCTCAATGGTTGGAATATGTGATTACTTGTATCGGTGCTTGTGCTTTACAAGGAGGCCCGATTTTTTGGGCTTCTGGACATCGTTTGCACCATGCCTATACCGAACATGAAGATAAAGATCCCTACTCAGCACGACGGGGATTTTGGTGGAGTCACATGATGTGGATTTTCTATCCTAGTCAATCCTATTTTGATGCTGAACATTACAAACGATTTGCACCGGATTTAGCCCGAGATCCCTTTCATTGTTGGTTAGATCGTTATCATCTTTTATTCCAAATTCCGGTTGCTCTGCTGCTTTACTATATCGGCGGTTGGTCATGGGTGGTTTATGGAGTATTTGTGCGGGCTGTGGTGTTGTGGCATAGTACCTGGTTGATTAATTCCGTAACCCACATGTGGGGATACCGCACCTTTGACACCGATGATAATTCTCGGAATCTTTGGTGGGCGGCGATTTTCACCTACGGAGAAGGCTGGCATAATAACCATCACGCCTATCCTAATGTAGCTAAAGCAGGTTGGAAATGGTGGGAACTTGATATGACCTGGTGGTCAATTTGGGTGTTAAAAACCCTCGGTTTAGCCCAGAAAGTCGTGATGCCACCTACTCAACAGGTGACAGAAACCTAAATTAATCTTAAATCCCACTGGTTGATTAAGTCCCTTTAGGACGAGTTTTTGACTATGATCTGTGGGAAGCAAAAATAATCACAAAACCCGCCCCTAGAGGAATTTAATCCTAAGGGCGGGTTTTTAATGGTTATAGCAAGAGGCAATAGGGAANNAGGTAAATACTTACTGTGAGCAGCTTTTAGCTTTCAAGAATGTCCTGATAGATGTGGCGACTGCTATATCTTGGGGAAACAGAGGTTAGGGTTAGGCTGCGATCGCTTCTTCGTAAACTGTAAAGGTCTTTTTGGTCGCGCCACAAATTGGACAATGCCAATCTTCAGGAATCGCCTCAAAAGCTGTTCCCGGGGCAATTCCAGAATCAAGATCACCGACAACGGGATCGTAAATCATCGAACATTGGCGACAAATCCATTTTTGGGTTTGGGGATCGGAAGCAGCGGATTTCGGTGCCGCTGTCCCTCCCTGTAATTCGTTCAGGGCTTCCGTATATTGGTTGGCGTGATGATGTTCAATGGGAACTAATAAGCCAAAGTTAGAGGCGGCTTTGCGGAAAATCCCCGCGTGTTCCCTGGACTCAGCCTCTTGTTGTTCAAATTCAGTCACCGCATTCTGATCTCGATCAATCCGGGCTTGGTCGGCAAATTCGGGGTACATGGTAGTGTATTCGTAGGTTTCCCCTTCAATAGCCAACTCCAAACACCGGGCGGCAATTTTTTTCTTTTCTTCGTCGGATAATGTTTCTGGGTCAGTTACGACTAATTCTGGATGCAGGAGGCGAAAATGGGCGAAAGCGTGTTCTGTTTCTTGATTTGCGGTTTCCCGAAACAGTTTAGACAAATCCCCCAGTCCTAGTTTTTTAGTCACTTCTGCGAAAAACAGATATTTGCGGTTAGCCATAGATTCGCCACCGAAGGCGGATTCAAGGTTTTTGGCGGTTTCTGCGTTGGATAAGTCCATTGTGTCTCCTGTTGTTGATCTAACTGTATCTAAGAATAGTTCTTAGTTTTAATTTTGTCAAGGGTAATAATTAAATTTATGTAAAGTTAAGTTACTTAAAATAAATGTTATGATCTGTGCAGGAAGATTCAATACAGCAAGTTATGGAAGGCCAGAATAGAACCACCCAGATCAGCCAACAGATGAAACAGAAGGGGTTACGCATTACCCCCCAACGGTTTGCAGTTTATGCTAATCTCTTGTCTCGTGATGATCATCCGACGGTGGATGATATTCTCACCGAGATTAATCGGGAAATTCCGATCGCTTCTAAAGCCAGTGTTTATAGTGCTTTGACGGTTTTGCGATCGGTGGGATTAGTGCGGGAGGTGTTGCTGGATGAAGGAGTAACTCGCTATGATGCCAAGGTCGAACCCCATCACCATTTTGTCTGTGAGTGTTGCGGTCAAATTCAGGATTTAGAGTGGAATGTCTTCCAGAATTTACAAATTAACCCCTTACCTACAGGGTTTCGGGTGAATGCTTATGAAATCACGGTTAAGGGCCGTTGCGATCGCTGTGATTAATTACGAATTACGAATTACGAATTACGAATTACGAATTACGAATGGGGGGATGAATCTTCTATACTGATCTGCTACGGAGTTATGAAATTGCCGAAACTGGCATTCTGATCGGAACACCTGTTAGAATAGGGGAAATGTTACGAAACGTAACTTATGCTGATTCCTATTCTAATAATTGATGTTGCCCTCGTTGCCTGGTCATTACACCTAATGAAGCAAGCCGTCGAGTTCAAAGAATTTTCTTTCATGCTCGCCGGGATATTGGTAGCCCTCTCAGCGGCAGCTATGGGGTTAGTTTACTTCCTGATGGGATCTTGCATTGGCCACATCGCCCAAATGTCTCAACACGCTTATACTTATTCCTACTTTTAGTGGCTATCGGAGTGTCAAGGATACCTTTCTCCGACACTCCGAAAAGAAATTTTCATCTACCACTTGACAAAGCACCAGTTAAAGGACTATATTGAAATAATGTAAGGGGTTATAGCTCAGTTGGTAGAGCACCTGCCTTTTAAGCAGAGGGTCGTAGGTTCGATTCCTACCGGGCGCACATATAAAATAAAAACACAGAAGCAATTGCTTCTGTGTNNTAGCTCAGTTGGTAGAGCACCGCAATGGCATTGCGGGGGTCAGCGGTTCGAGCCCGCTTAGCTCCATTTAAGAAATGTGGAATCAGGTATTTGTAAATTCAATCCAATGGATAGTAGATTAAAAGATCAAACTTCAAACGGCTCTGGAAAGAGAATTGTTTTAGCAACCTTTGGATCTTTGGGGGATTTATATCCCTATATGGCGCTGGCTGAGGAATTGCAAAGTCGAGGATATTCTCCCAGTATTGCCACCTGTGAACAATATCAACAAACCATTGAAACAGCAGGAATAGAATTTCATCCCCTCAGACCCAATGGTTTACCCCAAGATCCCAATGAGGGAGAATTTATTTCAATGATGATGGACTCCCAACGGGGCGTAGAATACATTATCAATTATTTATTAATGCCCTATTTACGCACCAGTTATT
>DMPJ01000291.1:7582-7843 GCA_003456035.1 Planktothrix sp. UBA8402 | reverse complement strand
CGTGCGATCGCTACAGTTTTCACTCAGGAGTTCTAACTTTTCTAATGTATTCATTATTGCCTCTATTACAGGGGTTACGCGATATTTCACAGGTCGGTACAACGTCCTTCCCGTAGATGTTGCAGGGCTTGTTTAGCCAGCCCATCGAGCCGACCTGCTGCAACATCTTCTTCAAATTGCCGATCCCATATTTCTGCATCAAATTCTGCAAACCAAACCCGGAAAGCGTCTAGTTCCTCTTTCGTTAATTGACTGACAGCA
>DMPJ01000291.1:6925-7577 GCA_003456035.1 Planktothrix sp. UBA8402 | reverse complement strand
GCCCAGAAACCGGGTTTCTCATGTTATCTATCGGCAAAAACCGAAAGTTTTATTGAGAAACCCGGTTTCTATTTATCACTCTTGAACAGTTAACAATTCCAGGGGTAAACGTTTAAAAACTAATCGTTCGTTTTCGATATCAACAAAAATTGTATCCCCATTAATAAATTCACTGCGAAGAATTGCCTTAGCAATAGGTGTTTCTAATTCCCGTTGAATTGCTCGTTTTAACGGACGTGCACCATAGACAGGATCATAACCGACTTCTGCTAAGAAATCTAAGGCAGAATCCGATAATTTTAACGTCATTTTTCGTTCGACTAAACGTTTCGATAAACGTTCAATTTGCAGACAAACAATTTGTCGCAATTCTGATTTTTGTAAGGCATGGAAAATGATCATTTCATCAATTCGGTTCAGAAATTCCGGCCGGAAACTTGCCCGCATTGCTTCTAATACCCGACTCCGCATTTCTTCATATTGGGAATCGGAACCCGATACATCTAAAATATACTGTGATCCGACATTACTGGTCATAATAATAATGCTATTTTTGAAATCAACAGTATGACCTTGTGCGTCCGTAACCCGCCCATCATCGAGGATTTGCAACATAATATTAAATACATCGGGATGGGCTTTTTCGATTTCA
>DMPJ01000291.1:0-6781 GCA_003456035.1 Planktothrix sp. UBA8402 | reverse complement strand
CGTTTTCCCAACTCCTGTGGGGCCTAGAAAGATGAAACTGGCGACGGGACGATTGGGGTCAGATAACCCCGCTCTTGACCGTTGAATGGCATCAGCAACAGCCGTTACTGCTTCATCTTGACCGATAACTCGTTGATGTAATTCAGCTTCTAAAGTTAGAAGTTTTTGCATTTCCGACTCGACTAATTTACTAATCGGAATTCCTGTCCATTTTGAGATGATTTCCGCAATATCGGCTTCGGTAACTTCCTCCCGCAATAGGGTTTTTCCACTGATTTGAGTATTCTCTAATTGGGCTTCTATGGCTTTCAGTTTTTTCTTGAGTTCTTCCATTTTCCCATACTTTAATTCCGCCGCTCGGTTTAAATCATAGTTCCGTTCGGCTTGCTGAATTTCAATATTAACCCGATCAATTTCTTCTTTGATCGATTGAATATCGGTAATCACTTTTTTCTCGGATTGCCATTGAGAACTCAGGCTTTGTTGTTCTTGCTTTAATGTTCCTAATTCGGTTTCTATTCGTTCTAAACGTTCTAAAGATGCAGCATCGCTTTCTTTTTTTAACGATAAACGTTCCATTTCTAATTGCAAAATGCGCCGATCAATTTCATCTAATTGTTCTGGTTTAGATGTAATTTCCATCTTTAATTTAGCCGCCGATTCATCAACTAAATCAATGGCTTTATCGGGTAAAAAGCGATCGCTAATATATCGAGTTGATAATACAGCGGCGGCTACTAACGCACTATCGGAAATTTTCACCCCATGATGCACTTCATAACGTTCTTTTAATCCGCGTAAAATTGAGATAGTATCTTCAACGGTAGGTTGATCAACATAAACCTGTTGAAAACGCCGTTCTAAGGCGGGATCTTTTTCAAGATACTTGCGATATTCGTCTAGGGTTGTTGCTCCAATACAGCGCAATTCTCCCCGGGCTAACATAGGTTTTAAAAGGTTCCCAGCATCCATCGCTCCTTGGGTTGCACCCGCCCCGACAACGGTATGAATTTCATCAATAAATAGAATAATTGCACCCTTAGAATCGGTGACTTCTTTTAATACCGCTTTTAAGCGTTCTTCAAATTCTCCTCGGAATTTTGCCCCGGCAATTAACGCCCCCATATCTAAGGCAATTAACCGTCTTTCTTGCAAAGATTGAGGCACATCTCCGGCAATAATTCGTTGTGCAAGTCCTTCGGCGATCGCAGTTTTACCAACACCTGGCTCCCCAATTAATACCGGATTATTTTTAGTTCTGCGGCTTAAAATTTGGATAGTCCGACGAATTTCATCATCTCGTCCAATTACCGGATCAAGTTTTCCTTGCCGGGCGGCTTCGGTTAAATCTCGACCATATTTTTCTAGGGCTTCGTATTTGTTTTCGGGTGTTTGATCAGTCACTTTATTGTTTCCTCTAATTTGAGTAATAATAGATTTGAGTTTGGTTTCATCTAAGTGAAATTCTTGAAATAAAGCCTTGCCAAAACGATCATCTTTAGTATAAGCTAAAAATAGATGTTCAACCGAAATAAACTCATCTTTGTATTCTTGGCGATAGGCTTCGGCTCGGTCTAAAAGGGTATCTAAACTTCGACCTAAATAAACATTAGCAATTGTCCCGGTTATTTTAGGTTGACGGTTAATAAACCCATCGGTTCTTTCTCGAAATTGAGCAACGGATATTCCCGCTTTACTCAGGATATTTTTAGTCAATCCTTCTTGTTCCAGCAACGCTTTCATTAAGTGTTCAGTTTCAATTTGTTGCTGTTGGGATTGTTTGACCAGATCGGGAGTCCGGGCTAAGGCTTCCCAGGTTTTTTCTGTAAACTTATTAGGATCAGTTGGCTGCATATTTATCCTCTGCTTTGATGGTAATTAATTGATGGCAAATTAACAATATTAGGAAGGTTCTAAGTTAGAAATTTCCTATAACACTTTCTTACTATACCCAACTCTATTAAGATAGTTTATCTTATTTTTACGACTTTTTTAGTACGGTTCACCGAAAATACCAGGGTTAATGGCAAAATTTGAAGGTCAAAGGGGAATCGATCTATAATAAAAATATCCTAAATCGCTAAGGAACTTTTGACAATGACACAAACTGTTAACCCTAGTTCCACAATTTCAGCAGAAAGTAACCTGACTTCATCGGAAGCCGAACCCACGTTATTAATTAATGAATTTTTAACAGAAATTCAATTAACTCCTCAAGAACAATGGCAAAATTTATTACAAATTATGAGAACATTTCGACAAGCAACAACTCCTCAACCTCAACCTATTATTCTTACCCCCGATGAACAGCAACGTCAAGAACAAATTAAGAAAAATCAAGCGGGGATTGAACTATTAAGGAAGTGGGAACAAGAAGGAGATGAACAAGAACAAACAGAAACTCTCAATTACTTACTGGAGGTTTTAAAATAACGCCATGAGTCGAACCTTGCTTTTCTTAGATACAGGAATTATCGGGATTATCACTAACCCAAAATCATCCTCTGCTGAAGCACAAAATTGTAAACAGTGGTTTAAACAATCCCTAGATAATGGCGTGACTTTTATCTTACCTGAAATCGCTGACTATGAAGTTAGGAGAGAATTATTAAGAGCAAATAAATACGCCAGTGGGAAATAATAGCCAGCGAGGACGCTGGCACTGCTGGAAACAATAGCTGTCAATAATATAATAGCCAGCGAGGACGCTGGCACTGCTGGAAACTGGAAATTAAAATAATTCAATTATCCCAGATTCTAAAAACACTTTATCCCTTCACATGAACCGGAAGCCAAACACTAAATATAGAACCCTTATCCATCTCGCTTTCTACCGTAATTACGCCACCAAGAATTTGACATAAACGTTGACTAATAGCCAATCCTAGTCCCGTTCCTCCAAATCGTTTTGTCGTAGAAACATCCGCTTGCATAAACGGTTTAAAAATATATTGTAATTGATCTTCTGTCATCCCAATTCCCGAATCTTTTACCCGAAAAACTAAATATTGAGAAGAATTTGCCATCATTCCATACATCAATTCATCATCTTCTGGAATCGGGGGTTTTTCCTCAGTGCGTTCAGCAATTAAATAAATCGTTCCTTTTTCCGTAAATTTGCAAGCATTGCTGAGTAAATTCAAAAGAATTTGTCTAACTTTTTGCTCGTCCGCATACATAGTTCCGATATTCGGTTTAGTCTTGGCTTTCAAAACATTATTATTCTTTTCTGCTAAGGGTGTAGCCGTTGTGATCACATCTTGAATCAGTTTATCAACAGGAAAGCTGTCTAAATATAGGGTGACATGACCCGCTTCAATTTTAGAAATATCTAAGATATCGCTAATCATATCTCGTAGATGTTTTCCGGCGGTTTGAATTCGTTCTAGGTCAGGTAAAAAGTCCGTATATCCTAAATCTTCAGATTCATCATGAAGCATTTCACTATAGCCAATAATCGCATTTAAAGGGGTGCGAAGTTCATGGCTCATATTAGCTAAAAACACACTCTTAGAACGGTTTGCTGCTTCCGCCACAATTTTTGCTTTCTGCAATTCTTCCGTATATTCAGCCACCCGTTGAATTAAATGATTTAAAGATTGGGTTAGCACCCCAATTTCATCGGAACTGGTAACAGGAGCTTGCAGGGCAAAATCTGATTCTTCACTCACCTGTTCTGCAACTTTAATCATTATATCTAAAGGATTTGCAATCATATTACTCGTAAAAATTGCAAATATTATCGCTAATCCACTGGATACAAATACAGTGATAATAATAATTATCTTGCTGAAAGATTCAATTCTTTCATAATTTTTAAGAGCAGTTTCAGCCCGGTTTCTAAATTTATTTTCCAGTTGAGTTGTTTCTGCGTAAACAGGATAAACTTGAATAATTCCTGTAGTTCGATTCAAATTGAGCAGAGATTTTTGAACCGATTCTAAAATTTTAGGGTTGAGATTAGGTTGTTCTGTTGTTTGAATTAGTTTCTCAAACTGTTCTGAATAGTTATTTAACCGTTCTTTATAGCGTTGAGTTAAGTCTTGTAAAGCCTGATAATCCTGTTGAATTTTAATATCTGTAGTTTCGGGAATATCTTGTAATTGTTCAAGTTGATTATTCATCACAAAGATATTTGAACGCAAGGCAGAAACCCCCCGTTCAATTTTTGACCTATCCTGGCCATTACTAAGAAATTGGACTAGGTTATCTTGATTGTACTTCAACTGGAGAAGACTTTGGCCAAGTCCATCGAGAACTTTGGCCTTCCGTTGGTCAGTTTCTAATTGGTTACGCAAAGGTCGCACAGAATAGGTCGCCACCAAAAACGCCGAGGTCACACCCACAAGGACTACCCCAATTACCAACCCATAACCCCAGCCAATTTTTTGCCGAATACTTAAACGATTAAACTTATGCAAGGCAATGTCAGGGGAAATTTTACTTTTTGTTAAGTTATGTTGAGACGAAATTAGAGACATCCGGGAGGTCGCTCTTAGCCAGGAAATTTTATCATACTATCATTCTATGCTAAGTCGCAAAGATATCCTTAACTATACATTGGCTGATTACCTCATCTTTGATTTTGGTGGAAGTTTTTAGATTTTTGACTACTAAGAACGCCTATTACAGCATTTTTTTACCTTTTGTCAATTGTAAGTATGACAATTTCATATCTGGCACAAACTGAATCAATACCTCTAATCTACGCATTTACACTTAGGTAATAGCATAATTTATGATACAAGCTATTTGTTCAGGGTCATCGGTATTGCAAAGGTGCATCAGTTTTTTTCCATTGCCAGTTCAAATTTAAGTTTCAATTAACCCATACATTTGTTGAAACAAAAGTTAATTTAAGGAAAATCAGGGTATGTTATCCAACCATAATTCTGTTCAAAATCAACTGAAAACTATCGTTTTTATTGATTCTAGTGTCGAAAACTACGAAACACTACTGCCAGGAATTGATCCAAACGCAGAAGTTATTATATTAGATCCAAATCAAGATGGAATTGGTCAAATTAGTTCCATTTTGTCCAACTATAAAAATATTGATTCTCTCCAAATTATTGCTCACGGCAGTTCAGGAAGTCTAAAGTTAGGCAATACAGTTTTAGATAATAATACCCTTAATCAATATGCCAAACAGTTCCAACAATGGCAAACCGGATTAAGTGAAAATGCTGATATTTTATTATATGGATGTAATCTTGCGTCTGGAAGTTTAGGACAATCTTTCGTTACGAATTTATCCCAACTAACTCAAGCGGATATCGCCGCTTCTAATGACTTAACTGGAAATACAGCATTAGGCGGAAACTGGGCGTTAGAAGTTCAAACTGGAAATATTGAAACTGCTTTAAGTTTTAGTCAAAATGCGATCGGAAGTTACCAGGGTATTTTACCTCAAAAAGCAACTAATTTTGTAACCAGTACCGTTAATGTTGGGACTACTAACCAAACTAATATTCCCGGTGCTAATTCCGCAACAAAGTACACAATGAAGTATGCGGGAAACAACACAATTTTAAATTCTTTTGCTGTTGGCGCGGATAAATACAATGTTTTCGGGCAGTTGGATCTTCTCAAATTACAAAGAGTTAATAATCCGAATGTAACAGGGGTTAGGAATACTCTGTGGTTTGAGGGTACTAAAAATGGTAATACTATTTCTATGACCCCAGGTTATCAAGATAACATGGAAACGGCATTGTTAGGCTCTATTTTGAATATGGGAACAGACAATCTGTTTGTCAACGCTGGTGATGGTTCGGGTAACTATAACAATATTGAGCGGGCAGACTTTGTATCAATATCAGGTTTGACAGCACCTACGGCAAAGAACAACGTTGGTTTTTTCATTGGAGATCGAGGTGGCAACGACTCATTTAAAATCGCAGCAATTACAGGAATTGATGCCAATAATAACCCACTGAGCTTTGGAAATTTAGTCCCCGTAAATGTAAATGATACAACAGACTGGGGGGATTCTAAAATTACTATCGATAGAGGACAAATAACACGTCGTAGTGACATTACCCCAGATTCAGTACAACGTTATTCAAGTCAAGCCGTCAAGCAAAATATCTTTGGTGTGTATGTTAGCTTTAAAGATTTAGAAATTAACCCAGGCGATACCTTCTATGGTTACGCCCTATTTCCCCCGGATGTTACCTCTCCAATGGATCTTAAATTAGAAACAGGTGATGAGGGTGGGTTGGATCTGATTACGGGGGGGTTATTAGTAAGTAGTATTGTTACTAATCCCCCCGTTGTTGACCTCAATGGCGGTGCCACTGGATATGGTTATAGTCCAACCTTCACTGAAGGGAATAGTCGCGTTAATATTGCTGATAATAGCGTTGCCATGGTCAGCAGCAATCTTGATGATGATATTATCAGCCTCACCCTCAAGATTGCTGGTGTTTCTGATGGAGTTGCAGAAGTATTAAGAATTGGGGGTATGGATTTTCCCCTGAATGCAGATAAAACACTATCAGGAATTATAGTGGGTGGAACGAATGATTTCAATTTTGTCTANNCCCTCAAGCTAGTTACAATAACTCGACCTAATGGCAGTATTATTCCAGAGACTGACTTACAAACTTTATTACGGGACATTACCTACAGCAATAGTTCAGAAAATCCTACTGCGGGTGATCGTACAATTACCGTAACTGCTAGTGATGGTGTTTATACTAATATTAATCCGGTTACTCATGTTAATCCGGCTGTTAGTACAATTACGGTTGTACCAGTTAACGACATCCCCACCAGC
>DMPJ01000216.1 GCA_003456035.1 Planktothrix sp. UBA8402 | reverse complement strand
GGGGACTTTGAACTCTAATTCCCCCCTTTTCCAAGGGGGGGTTTGGGGGGGTTTGGGCAAAATCCAACCTAATAATTAAGCAGCAACTAAACCACTATGAATTAATAGAGGTTTTGTACTCGGTTCCCGTCCTCGGAAGGTTTTAAATACTTCCATGGGATGCAAACTTCCCCCTAATGCTAATACCGTATTTCGGAAGCGTTTCCCGGTTTCAGATACCGCATTTTCATTATCTAATCCCGCTTCTTCAAAGGCGGCAAAAGCATCAGCACTTAACACTTCTGCCCATTTATAACTATAATATCCGGCCGCATAACCCCCGGCAAAAATATGACCAAAGGCACATAAAAACGCATCTTCAACTATAGGTTTTAAAACCATAGTATTCTCAGCAATACGGTTACGAACATCGCTAATAGTTTCATTTCCTCCAGGTTGATAACGGTGATGTAATTCAATATCTACAAAGGCAAAATGTAGCTGTCTTAACATAGCTGCCCCACTCATATAGGTTTTAGCCGCTAATAACTTTTGATAATAATGTTCGGGTAAAGTTTCCCCGGTTTGATAATGTTTTGCCATGCCAAATAATGTGGCTTGATCATAACACCAATTCTCCATAAATTGGCTAGGCAATTCCACCGCATCCCATTCCACATTATTAATTCCTGCTGCCCCGGCATAGTCAACAGTTGTTAACATATGTTGGAGGCCATGACCAAATTCATGAAATAAGGTTTCTACCTCTCCAAAGGTCATTAAACTGGGTTTACCATCCACCGGAGGTGTTTGATTGCATTGCAAATAAGCAACGGGTAATCGCACTTTAGTTTCGCCATTTTCGACAAATTTAGTGCGGTTAATACAATCATCCATCCATGCCCCTCCACGCTTTTCTGCGGGGCGACTATAGGCATCTAAATAGAAAAATGCGATCGGATTTCCGCCTTGATTTGCTACTTGAAAATAACGGATATCTGGATGCCAAATTGGGGCTTGACCATCGGCGGGAGTAATCGTAATTCCAAAAATTCGTTTAACTAATCCAAATAACCCATCTAATACCTGTGGTAAGGCAAAATAAGGCCGTAATTCTTCATCAGTAAAGGCAAATTTTTCTTCCCGTTGTCTTTCTGACCAAAAGCCAATATCCCAATGTTGTAAATTCTCGGCTTCTTCTGCTCCTTTGGAAAGAGCAAAGGCTTTTAAATCTTGATATTCCTGTTGAGTTGCTTCATAACTAACCAGGCGTAATTCTTCTAATAAGGCTTCCACTGCTTCCACATTGGGAGCCATTTTACTCTCTAAACTCAGTTCGGCAAAACTATTGAAACCCAGAATATTTGCTTTCTGTTTTTTGAGTTCTAAAATTCTTTCAATTAAGGGAAAATTATTCAATTCTCCACTAGACGCACGACTGATATAACCTCGATAAACTTGTTCGCGTAAGTCTCGCCTCTGACTATATTTTAAGAAGGGACTAAAGCTGGGCAAATCTAAGGTAATTCGCCAGGGGCCGTTTTCGGCGGTAGCATTTTCTGAGCCGGATTCACGAGCGGCTTGAGCGGCTAAACTGAGTAAACTCGGGGGTAACCCGGCAATTTCTTCCGGTGTAGTTAGGGTTAAACTAAAGGCTTTTGTGGCATCTAAAACATGATTAGAAAACTGAGTTGAAAGCTCGGCTAATTCTAATTGAATTGCGTTAAAGNNATCGCGTTTTTCTCCTTCTAATCCTACTCCTGATAATTCAGCATCTCGCAGGGCGGTATTAATAATTCGTTGTTGAGCCGAATCTAAATTATCCCATTCATCGCTATTTTTCAACTGTTTAAAAGATTGATAAATAGCTTGACTTTGATTGAGTTTATTGATAAACTGGACAATATTAGGCTGAACTGTTGCATGGGCAGTTCTCAATTCGGGGCTATTTTTTACCCCCATTAAATGCCCAACAATTCCCCAACTCCAAGTTAACCTTTCTTGTAATTTTTCCAGAGGTTCAACTAAATCCTTCCAGGTCGGTTTTACCTGGGTTTCTAAACTGGCGAGATCCTGTTCTAGTTCGGTTAACAGTTGGGTGATCCCAGGAATAACCTGATCTGGTGTAATCTGTTCAAAAGGGGGTAATCCGTGACCAATTAATAGCGGGTTTTCTGTGGTTGTTGAAGTCATATTTCTATGGTTTTTAATTTAGGGGGTCAAACACCTTATATATTATCAGAAATTGGGATATTGTTAAAATTTTTGTGCCGCTTACCCGGTGTTAAAACCACCACCACCACCAACCTTTTCGTTTTCCATTCGGTCTAATAGTCCGCCCATTCATTTTAGCCGTTGCTAACTGTTCATCGGTGACAATTGCATCGGTGAGATTTGCACCACACAAATTCACTCCTCGCAAATTAGCCCGATTTAAACAGGCATTTCTGAGATTTGCACCCCGAAAATCTGCTTTTTCTAAATTAGCATTACTCATATAGGCTTTAACTAATTTAGCATTTCTAAAATTAACATTTGTTAATCTTGCCCGACCAAAATTTGCTTCGGTTAAATCTGCCCCTTCAAAATTAGTATTACTTAAACGGGATTCATAAAAATTAGCTCCAGAAACATTAAAATTTTGTAAATTTAAACCTGTTAATTCACAGTCTGCAAAATCTCGTCTTCCTTTTACATNNTACATAAGCAGTTTTTAAGGTATTTTCATTCCATTTTGGGGATGAACTTACAGAATAATTAACCTTATTATTAGAACTAGAATCAGAAATCATACTCATGGGAGCGCCTTGAGTAGAACTGAAACTACTGACTATAGAAGTTTGCTCATGAATATTATGATCTGCTCTAACATTTTGTGATTTTTTCTTCGCTAACCGTTGCTTTCTCTCTCGAATTTGCGCGCCTATTTTTTCTGAAGTCAACATTAACCCGGTATTGTCATTAAAAACAGTATCTTCATCCGGAGGAGTTGGTAATTTAGAGTTAGAATTTGTGTTAGACTTCTGCTGCATTACCATCCCTTCGGCAAGAATTCCATAATTAGATTCCGAATCTAATGCTCGCAAAACATCTTGTGCTGATTGATAGCGATACTGTACCGAAAATTCTAACATTCGTTGCAATATACTCACAAAGGAATCACTCACATCCAGATGGGGTTGCCACAAAAGTTCTCCAGTAATTTGATTACTTTCAAAGGAATTAGGAGACTTCCCAGTCATCAAATAAACGCAGGTCATTCCCACTGCATAAATATCACTAGCATAAACCGGACGCAAAGCCATTTGTTCAGGAGGAGCAAACCCCGAAGTGCCAATGGCAAAATTAGTAAAAGCCGTTTGTCCAGTTCCCATCATTGTGGCTTGGTTAACTTGATCTTTTACCGCTCCAAAATCAATTAAAACCAAATTTTTATCAAGTCGCCGTCGCAAAATATTAGCAGGTTTAATATCTCGATGAATCACTTCTTGACTATGAATATAATCTAACAAAGGCAAAATTTCCCGCAGAAATTTTTTCGCTTGGGCTTCATCAAAAATCCCGGTTTCCTTAACCTCTTGTTTTAATGTATAACCATCAACATATTCTTGTACTAGATAAAATTGTTTTCCCCCAACAAAATAATCAATCAAGCGAGGAATTTGGGGATGGTCACCAATTTTACCCAGGGTTTTTGCTTCCCGTTGAAATAACTCTCGCGCCATTTCTAAAATTCGGGCTGATGTCGCCGTGGGTCGCAGTTGTTTAACCACACAATTCGGATGTCCAGGTAAGGACATATCAGTAGCCAGAAATGTGGCCCCAAATCCTCCTTTTCCTAAAGGTTGAACCACTTGATAGCGATTTCTCAGTAGCAATTTTGAACCGCAAGCCTTACACTTGAGGGCATCATCTAAATTTTCCGGTTGCGGACAGGCTGGATTAACACAGTAGCTCATGATGTTTGAGATTGCTTTGTACAAGTGAACGGAAGACTTGCAAAACTATTATGATAGACGATAAAATATTTGATTTGCGTTTCTACTTATTTTTCACCAACCATGCCACCCTTGAAGTGTATGCAGTAATTTTCTATAAAACATTTTATAAAAATATATTATAGCAATATGTTTTGTATTGACTTCTCTATGATAACACAAAATCCTTAGAATTTCATTGGTTGAGCCTTAAACCCTTAATCATCAACCAATAACAAACACTCAATACCCAACTTGATGCAACAATAGATTAGGAACATTGACAGCGAATCACGATGCGTATTTCTCTAAATTGGTTACAAGAACTGGTAGATATCCAGAACACTCCCCAAGAGTTGGCTGAAATCCTGACTGTGGCAGGGTTTGAGGTGGAAGATATTGAAGATTTACGTTCCTGGGCGGATGGGGTTGTCCTGGGAAGAATTGTTCAGGCCGAACAACACCCGAATGCTGATAAATTAAGGGTTTGTCAGGTAGATATCGGTGCTTCTGAACCTCTGAATATTGTCTGTGGGGCGTCTAATGCGGCATCGGGAATGGTGGTAGCTGTGGCAGTTTTGGGAACCCATCTTCCTAAAATTAATTTAACACTAAAAAAGACAAAATTACGGGGTGTTCCCTCCGAGGGGATGATTTGTTCTTTATCTGAATTGGGATTAGAAAAAGAATCTGCGGGAATACACAGTTTTAACCTAGAAAATCCGGCGTTAGGCAGTGATATTAGCCCGTTATTAGGGTTAGATGATGTCATCTTGGATGTGACCGCAACTGCTAACCGCGCCGATGGCTTAAGTATGGTAGGAATTGCCCGGGAAATTGCCGCTTTAACCGGGGCAAATTTAAGAATTCCTCAAGTTTCAGAGTTATTAATTGAACAGCCAGATCAGTCTGAATCTTTAGCGATTGAAATTGCCGATAAAACCGCTTGTCCGATCTATATTGGTACTATTATTCAAGGGGTGAAAATTGCCCCTGCTCCTGAGTGGTTACAACGCCGTTTACAATCGGCAGGAGTGCGTCCGATTAATAATGTTGTCGATGTCACTAATTACATTTTATTGGAATGGGGACAACCGCTTCATGCTTTTGATTTAGACCGTCTCAAACAAGTTAATTCCTCTCAAGATTTAACCATTGGTGTGCGTTTTGCTAAATCCGATGAATCTATTAAAACTTTAGATGGTCAAACTCGGAAATTACAAGAGCAAAATCTGTTAATTACGGCTAATGATTATCCCGTAGCTTTAGCCGGAGTTATGGGAGGTGAAGAAACAGAAGTTTTTGAAGGAACCCAAAATTTACTGTTAGAAGCTGCTCTATTTTCACCGATAGCTATTCGTCGCTCTGCACGAGCACAAGGTTTACGCAGTGAGGCTTCTACTCGTTATGAACGAGGAGTTAATCAGGCTGAATTAGGATTAGCTTGTGGTCGAGCTATTTTATTATTAAAAGAGTTGGCTTCTGGAACTCCAATTCGTCAAGAAAGCGATGGTAGTGGCAGAGGAATTGAGATTCCTGAAATTACGTTAAGATTAGATAGAATTAATGCAATTTTAGGACAACTTAAACGAGAAGAATCTCCTTATTTATTACCCAAAGAAGTAGAAAAAACTCTCACTGCTTTAGGCTGTAAATGTAGGGGCGGGTTCATTCAGATTCCGGTAATTAGCAAAGATATTACAGAACCCGCCCCTACAGATTCTCAGGGCAATTCTATCGTTTGGCAAGTAACTATCCCTCCCTATCGTTATCGAGATTTAGAACGGGAAATTGATTTAATTGAAGAAGTAGCTCGTCTCTACGGATATGATCAATTCCGTGACACTTTACCCAGTCAAGGAGTATGCGGTTATCTACCGTTAGAACAGGTCGCAACTCGACAAATTCGGGCAGTTTTTCGAGGAGAAGGACTAACGGAATTAATGCACTATTCCTTAGTTAAAACAGAAGGGGATAATCAAGTTGTTTTAGATAATCCTTTATTTGTGGAATATTCGGCTTTACGCACCGAAATGTTAACGGGTTTAATTGATGCCTTTGTTTATAATTTAGAAAATGGGAATGGGCCGTTAAATGGCTTTGAAATCGGTCGAATTTTCTGGAAACAAGGGGATGAATACAAAGAACAAGATGCCATTGCTGGTATTATGGGAGGCGATCGCAGTTTTGGCCGTTGGGTTAGAAGTGGTCAGGATCAACCCCTAACTTGGTTTGAAGCTAAAGGCATTTTAGAAGCGGTATTTCAGCGCTTGAATTTAACCGTTGAATATAAACCGGAATCTACTATAGAATTGTTACACCCCGGACGTACTGCTTCCTTATGGTTACAGGGAAAACGGTTAGGAATTTTCGGACAATTGCATCCGCAACTCTGTCAAAAACAGGATTTACCGAATCAAGTTTATGCCTTTGAATTCCAGTTATTGGTATTATTAGAAGGGATGAATCGTGCTTCTAATTTAGTCCGTAAGTTCAAACCTTTTTCTACTTTCCCCGCGACCGATCGAGATATTGCCTTTTTTGTCCCGGTCGAGGTAGCTGTCGCCGACATTCAACGCTGTATTACTAAAGCCGCTGGGAATTTATTAGAATCAGTGGAAGTTTTCGACGAATATCGGGGTAAAAATGTACCAGAAGGTCAACGCAGTTTGGCTTTTCGTTTAGTTTATCGGGTTAGCGATCGCACTTTAACCGATACCGATATTGACCCCTTTCAACAAAAAGTCCGAGATGCTTTAGTTAAACAATTTAACGTTACTCTCAGAAGTTAGGTCTAATCTGGTGCGTGCGCTGATCGCTTACGCACCCTACCTTACGCACCCTACCACGCAACAATAATTAATAATCAACCATCAACAACTATGCCAAAATATGTCATGTTTGGAAGCTATTGCGAAAATGTTCTCGAAAAACGAGAACCCTATCGGGCGGCGCATTTAGAAGGATTAAAACAACAAAAAGAATCGGGTGTTTTATTAACAATTGGCCCGACTCAGGATGTTACAAAGATATTTGGGATTTATGAAGCGGAGGATGAAGCAACTGTGCGTCAGTTAATTGAGTCTGACCCCTATTGGGAAAATGGGATCTGGACAGAATATGATGTTAAGGCATGGATTCAAGTCTATTAAAAAGGAATAATAAAACCAAACCGCCCCATG
>DMPJ01000282.1:6378-6754 GCA_003456035.1 Planktothrix sp. UBA8402 | reverse complement strand
TAAACCAGGGGCCATTAGGGTTTCCAATAGTAGATATAGCGGTAACATTAACTAATGGTTCCTATCATGCCGTTGATAGTTCAGAACAGGCTTTTAAACAGGCTGCCCGGTTAGCAATGCAGTCGGGAATGGAGAAATGTGAGCCAATTTTATTGGAACCTATTACTGCGGTTGAAATTTGCGCGCCCAGTGATTTTACTTCCCAAATGTTTCAGTTAATTACTGGACGACGGGGGCAAATTTTAGGTTATGAACCGATGTCGGACTGGAAGGGATGGGATAAGATTTCTGCCTATATTCCCCAGGCGGAAATGCAGGATTTAATTGTAGAATTGCGATCGTTAACTTTAGGAGTTGGTTATTTTAATTGGCAATT
>DMPJ01000282.1:415-6315 GCA_003456035.1 Planktothrix sp. UBA8402 | reverse complement strand
GGTGAGGCGCGCCTCACCCCTACTTGGCTGCAACAGAATATTATTTGGGTCGTTGTTTTAGGGTGATTAATTATTAGTTTTATTATAACTCTTTTATAACCTTTTTTTGATTTAAAAAAAACTCCGTTGTTGGGCTTCAGCCTAAGGATATAGGGACTAGAACATCGAAAAATAGTTGTTTATTAGACAGGCGATCGCTAAACTTTCTGCTTCATACACCACCAAACCCATTAAAATAATCAGGATTTGTACTCAAATCCGTGGGTAAATCTGCAACACTTCCAATAACATCCAATTCCATCGCCAAATCATAACAACTTTTTTCAGGGATAAACTTCCGAATGTAACTTTCCACTGCTTCTATAATTAGTTCATGTTCTGATTTATCCTGTAATTCGGCTAAAGTTTTTAGTTGTTCACTTAAAGTTTCACTAACTGGAATTGTAACTGAATGGGTTTGCATTGATTTTAAGCTCCTAATTTTTTATTACTCGACTGTAGAATTTTATAGGGATAAATGCGATCGGTATTCAAATCAGCAGGTAAATCTACAACACTTACAATAACATCCAGTTTCATATTTTTTATTTCAAAAAAGGTACACAATCAAACTTTAACTCAAATTCAATCAAGATTGAAGGATGATCAATAAGTCCAAATTCGGTTAAATTTTCATCTTCTAAATGTAAAGCAATAGCCTCTTGTAAATTATAAACCACATCATCTAAGGTTTCTCCCTGTGTGACTACATTAATATCAAGGCATTCAGCAACATAACCCTGTTGTTCGCCTCGATGAATAATGGCTTGGATATTTTCTTTTAATGACATCGACATAATTTTCCGGTAAACTCAAAAAATAGGGTATGTTACCTTTTAATTTAACACACCCTAGCCTCAATTTACATAGCCTGCAACAATACGTTTAATCTATATTTCTCCCTTCAACTTTTCATAACCGTGAATAAGTAGATTTCTTTATAAAGATTAATATTTTTTATAGAAGTAAACCCCAAGCTCTGACTCAGGAATATATTTAGCCGCTTGTTTGAAAATAGCTTTACAGGTTCCTGGATCTAACTGTCGGTGATTAGGGACTGTTAAGGTTTCCTTATTACCCAAATTATAACGGCGTAGTTTAACATGGCTTCCTTTTTGACTATGGATTTCAAAACCAAAGCGACCTAAGATCGAAATAACTTCTTCACCGGATAATACTTTAAACTGTGGCATGATTTATAAATCATTTTTACATAAATTTAATCAATAATAACTTTAAGTCTAGCATATAGAAATTAGATTTAAGATCACCTCATAAAAAATGCCGACACCGAACACCCGCCTCCGTCACACACCTTAACAACATTGACGTCCCTCTCTGCGGTAGGCTAGATCAAGTGACTTTATTAGCTTGTATTATTGCTTTAGTATGTCTGTATCTGCCCCGACTCGTACCGTCCGCATTGCATCGCGCAAAAGCCAACTCGCCCTAGTCCAAACCTATTGGGTACAGGAAGAACTTCAGAAACACTTCCCCGATATCACCTTTGAGGTGCAAACCATGTCTACCCAAGGCGATAACATCCTGGATGTCGCCCTGGCTAAAATTGGCGATAAGGGACTATTTACCAAAGAATTAGAATTAGGGATGCTTGACCACAGCAGTGATATTGCGGTGCACTCCCTCAAGGATTTACCAACTCGACTTCCCGAAGGATTAATGTTAGGCTGTGTCTCAGAACGCGAAGATCCCGCCGATGCTTTAGTTGTTCATGAAAACCATAAAGATCAACAACTAGAAACCCTACCACCTGGTGCTATTATTGGGACTTCTTCCCTGCGACGCCTAGCCCAACTCAAATATCATTATCCCCATTTACAATTCAAAGATATTCGTGGCAACCTGAATACTCGGTTACAAAAATTGGATAATGGAGAATATGATGCCATTATTCTGGCTGTTGCTGGGTTAGTTCGTTTGGGAATGAGCGATCGCATTCACCAAGTCATCGCCCCAGAAATTTCCCTCCACGCCGTCGGACAAGGAGCATTAGGGATAGAATGTCGAGAGGGAGATAGCGATATTCTCGATATTATTAAAGTCCTCGAACACACTCCCACCGCCCAAAGATGTTATGCTGAACGGGCATTTTTACGCGAGTTAGAAGGAGGTTGTCAAGTTCCTATTGGTGTGAATACCGCTATTGAGGGCGACCAACTTACCGTAGTCGGAATGGTAGCCAGTCTTGATGGCAAACGGTTAATTAAAGATACCGTCACCGGAAATACCAACGATGCGGAAAATTTAGGTATTCAACTCGCCAATAAACTCAAAGATCAAGGTGCCCAAGAAATCTTAAACGAGATTTTTGCTGAAATTCAGCGTAGTTAATTTTAATCAAATTTGGGTGTTGATATTTCTCCGATTTCTTGTAGTAGTGCGAGCGTCCCCGCTCGCTATTATTCCCTATTATTCCCTATTCCCTATTATTCCCTATTCCCTATTATTCCCTATTCCCTATTACCCATTACCCATTATTACCTATTCCCTATTACCCATTACCCATTACCCATTACCTATTCCCTATTACCCATTACCTATTCCCTATTACCCATTACCCATTACCCATTACCCATTACCCATTAAACTACTAAGCATTTAAACGGTATAATCTAGCGAGCGAGGACGCTCGCACTGCTTATGTTTATATTACCCATTACTATTAAACTAAGCATTTAAACCGTATAATCTAGCGAGCGAGGACGCTCGCACTGCTTATGTTTATATTAATTACCCATTACCCATTACCTATTACCCATTACCTAAATAAAACCATGCCTGAATATCCTGAAGCCTTTAAAACCGCGTTAAAATTTACCTTAAAATGGGAAGCTGGTGTCGGCGACTCCAGAGACTTAGCAGGTACAGTAAACTATGGTATTTCTCAACCTACCTATGATATCTATTTACGGGGAAAAAAATTACCCTCTAAATCAGTTTTACAAATTATCCAAAGTGAAGTAGAACAGATTTATTATGAACAATTTTGGAAACCCTGTTTAGCAGATTCAATGGTGTTACCCTTAGCAGTAGCCCATTTTGATACCGCCGTTAATTTTAGTGTCAAAGGTAGTTTAGAATTCCTACAAGAAGCCATTGGCGGGTTAACAGTTGATGGGAATTTCGGCGCCAAATCAAAAGTTGCATTAGAAAAAGTCAATAATTTACAAACCGCCCAACGCTATTGTCAAGGTCGAATTGATTATCGTTATCAAAGAGTAAAAGCTAACCCCAGTCAAGAAATTTTCTTAGCGGGATGGTTACGACGAGATCAAGATTTATTGCGCTATGTAAATGAATTAGGCGGATTAACAACACCCCAACCAACCGCAAAACCCGTCAGTCAAACGGAAATATTGAGTAAAATAGAACAGGCTATCCGGTTATTACAAGAAGCCGTTGATTTACTCAAAAAACAATAATTTAGGGGAATGGGGATCACGGATTGAAGATGATTTCACGGATTTCACGGATTTTAATCTGTGTTAATCGGCGTCATCCTCTTAAATCCGTGATGGGTGATGGGTGATGGGTAATTAAGTATCGAAAAATAATAACTATATATGAACAAATCTTTCAAATTATTATTAGTATCAACTCCGGTTGGGCCTTTGGGGTCTGGGTTGGGAGGCGGTGTGGAATTAACGGTATTAAATCTGGCAAATATTTTGCGAAAACGGGGTCATGAAATAACTATTGTTGCTCCCGAAACTTCTAAATTAGAATCTTTTTCAATAGTAGAAATTTCAGGAGAATTACAAACTTCAGCCCAAACCCAAAGTCGTCAAGATCCAGTAATTTTACCCGATAATTCTGTATTAGCTAATATGTGGAATCATACCATAAAAATAGCGGATCAGTATGATGTTATTATGAATTTTGCTTATGATTGGTTGCCTTTATTTCTCACTCCTTTTTTTCGGGGTAAATTAATCCATTTAATTACTATGGGATCTTTAACCGATATCATGGATAGGGCTGTTCAAGACCTGATCCAACAATGTCCTAATTCTATCGCATTTTATAGCCATAGTCAAGCGGAAACCTTTGGTTTAAAAGAGGGTTATTTTTATTTAAGTAGTGCTATTGAATTATCTCAATATTGTTTTTGCAGTCAACCCCAAAATCAATTAGCTTGGATAGGTAGAATTTCCCCAGAAAAAGGCTTAGAAGATGCGGTGGCTGCTTCAGCTAAAACCGGAATTCCCTTAATCATTATGGGTAAAATTCAAGACCCCATTTATTGGCAAACTATTCTGAATAATTATGTCGATGCTCCTATCGAATATTTAGGCTTTTTATCAACAGAAAAACTTCAAGCCAAACTAGGTCAATGTCGGGCGTTAATGATGACCCATCGCTGGATAGAAGCCTTTGGAAATGTGGCTATTGAAGCCTTAGCCTGTGGTGTTCCAGTCATCTCCTATCGTCGAGGGGGGCCGACAGAAATTATTCGAGATGGAATTACCGGTTGGTTAGTAGAACCTGATAATATTAATCAGTTAGTTCATGCTATCAATAATATAGATAAAATTGACCGTTCTGTGTGTCGTAAACAGGCAGAAACCGAATACTCTTTAGATAAATTAGGCGATCGCATGGAACAATGGTTATTTCAACTTCTTTCGTAGTAAGCCCTTCAGGGCTTTCTCATTATTTCATAACACAAAAAAACAATCAATCATGATCAATTTTCAAGGATTAAAACCCGGAGATAAATTAAGAGTAATTACCCCCAGTGGAGCATTAAGAGAATGGGAAAGGTTTGAAGCTGGGCTGGAAATTTGGCGATCG
This sequence comes from Planktothrix sp. UBA8402, assembly GCA_003456035.1. Taxonomy (GTDB): domain Bacteria; phylum Cyanobacteriota; class Cyanobacteriia; order Cyanobacteriales; family Microcoleaceae; genus Planktothrix. Next base: position 1,461 of record DMPJ01000282.1, on the reverse strand, counting down.
CACGGTTATAATATTGAATTAACATCAGGTTTTGATCAACTTACAGGCTATTTAGCCGGAACAGATGAAAACCGCCGACAACAGCTAATAGAAGCCTTAAACGATCCCAATTGTCGCGGGATTTTATGCGCTAGGGGCGGGTTTGGGTCAACTCGATTATTAGAAGGTTGGAATTGGGAAAATATCACCCAAATTTCCCCAGATCCTAAATTTTTAATTGGATTTTCTGATATTACCGGACTATTATGGGCTTTTGCAAATCACCCCCAAATTATCGGCATTCATGGCCCAGTTATTACCACCTTAGCTACTGAGCCAGATTGGTCAATTCAACGTTTATTTAAAGGAATAGAAACCGGATTTTTTGATACTTTACAAGGAGAAGGTTGGGGTGGAAAATGTGTTTCAGGCCGATTATTTCCAGCTAACTTAACTGTGGCAACCCATCTATTAGGAACAGCCTATCAACCGGATTTAACTGATACTGTTATTGCTTTTGAAGATGTTAATGAAGAACCCTATCGTTTGGATCGAATGTTAACCTATTGGCGCATGGTCGGAGGTTTTAAAGGAGTTAGAGGAATTGGATTAGGAAGATTTAGTCATTGTGATACCAAAGGGAATTCTAATAGTTTTACTTTGGAAGAAGTATTACGCGATCGCTTAGGGGATTTAGGCATTCCCATTGTCTCCAATTTACCTTTTGGTCATCAAGGAGCAAATCCTATTTTACCCGTTGGGATGGTGGTTAATCTTGATGGAGAAAAAGGAACATTGAGTTGGGGTTAGAGTTAAGTCTAATTTAACCACAAAGACACAAANNATTATAAACACTATATAAATTATTATCGTAGGGGTGGGTTCGAGACTATCTATAATTTTCACCCCAAAATTATCTAAACCCGCCCCTATTTCTAATTTGGAATAGACTATGCTACAATAAGAATCAATTGCATCAAACTTCTGTATGCAATAAAACTAAGTGAAATCAGTTTTTCCTTTTTTTAGTTTATCAAAGATGAATATTATTGAATTTTTTGAATTAA
>DMPJ01000282.1:0-363 GCA_003456035.1 Planktothrix sp. UBA8402 | reverse complement strand
AACTGATGCTAAAGTTATTCAACTTTGTCAACAGCATCATATTGACCCAACCACAATTTCCGATGGGTTTCGCTCAACTTGGGATGGAACAACCGAAGGAAACTCGGAGCAACAAAAAGGCTCGGCTATTTTAGTTCCAATTATTAATCCTGAACATCCCCAAGCAGGACAATTACTCCAATCTCAAAGCTCTAACCCGAATCAATCTCTATCGGGAAGCTATAGTTTCGGAGAGGATGAAGTATTAACTATAATTACAGAATCTCCTAACTTTTATGTAGAAGAAAGGTTATGGTATTTGATTCCAAATCTCCGACTTAGAACTAGCATTGTTAAAAACAATACTGGACTAACTCAGGCTTC
>DMPJ01000543.1 GCA_003456035.1 Planktothrix sp. UBA8402 | reverse complement strand
ATTTAAGAGGATTTCACGGATTTCACGGATTTTAATCTGCGTTAATCTGCGTAATCCGTTTAATCTGTGATGCGGATTTCACGGATTTTAATCTGTGTTAATCTGCATTGATCTATCATACTATCTACTGAATAACCTATGATCCAGTATGAAGCTTAAAGAATTATTAGCAAAAGTTGGAATATCAATATCTTCCGAGTCTCACCCGGCTTTAGAACAAGAAGTTAAGGGGTTAAAAACGAACTCTATTGCTTGTCAACCGGGGGATTTATTCTTAGGAATGCCGGGAACCCGGGTCGATGGCGGGGAATTTTGGCCCAGTGCGATCGCCTCCGGTGCGGTAGCCGCGATTATTTCCCAAAGCGCCGTCGAAAAAACCCAAGACCGCATTACCGCCGAACATCCCTGTATTATTCCCAGCGATAATCTAACCCAAGTCTGCGCCCAAATTGCGACGGCTTTTTATGACTATCCGGCGGAAAAATTGCGCCTGGTAGGGGTGACAGGAACCAATGGGAAGACCACAACCACCCATTTGATTGAATTTATCCTCAGCAATAGTAACCATCCCACAGCCTTACTGGGCACTCTGTACGCCCGTTGGCCAGGATTCCAAGAAACGGCCACCCATACCACCCCCTTCTCCGTTGAATTACAGGGACAACTGGCCCAGGCGGTCGCCGCCGGATGTGAGTTTGGGGCGATGGAGGTGAGCTCTCATGCGTTAGACCAGGGACGGGTTCTCGGTTGTCCGTTTCAAGTGGCCGTGTTCACCAATTTAACCCAAGATCATTTGGACTATCACCCGACGATGGAGGATTATTTTGCCGCGAAATCCCGATTATTTAGTCCCGAATATCTCAAGGGTCGAGCTATTATTAACGCGGATGACCCATTCGGCCAACGGTTAATAGCCCAATTGGGGGATAGGGCTTGGAGTTATAGCACCAGCGACTCGACGGCTGACCTGTGGGCTGATCAACTGTCCTATCAACTCACGGGGGTTAAGGGTGTTCTCCATACTCCCCAAACAGAGGCGGAATTTTATTTACCTTTGGTCGGTCAATATAATTTATCTAACCTGTTAGCTGCTGTCGGGGCGGGGTTAAGTTTAGGATTAGATTTAACTACCATTGTCGAAAAAACTGCTCAGTTTGAGGGAGTTCCCGGACGGATGGAAAGGGTACAAATTAGCGCTGATCAGGATATTAGCGTGATTGTGGATTATGCTCATACCCCCGATAGTTTGGAGAATTTGCTCAAGGCGTCCCGTCCGTTTATTCCGGGTCGGATGATTTGTGTGTTTGGTTGTGGGGGCGATCGCGATCGGACTAAACGCCCAAAAATGGGGAAAATTGGGGCAGAATTAGCCGATATTGCGGTTGTAACTTCGGATAATCCCCGCACGGAAGACCCGGAACAGATTTTACAAGATGTTTTAGCCGGAATTCCTGACAGTATCAAACCGATTGTAATTGCAGATCGGGCCCAAGCAATTCATACTGCTATTCTGGAGGCGCAGCCCGGAGATGGGGTATTAATTGCGGGAAAAGGTCACGAAGATTATCAAATTTTGGGAACTGAAAAAATCCATTTTGATGATCGAGAACAAGCTCGCAATGCTTTAGCTATTCGGATCAAATCACACAGTTAGAAAAAAAATGAATTCTCTTTAACAGTGCAACTTATTCCCCCCTTTTAATGGGTTAGGGGGAGCAAAGGATTCTCTTTAACAGTGCAACTTATTCCCCCCTTTTNNGGGGTTAGGGGGGATCATCTGTAGGGTTAATAATTAGATTTTATATTGGTTTTTGTGGTATTTTTCCATAGTTCTGAAACACCCCTGAAGGGGTGACTACGAAGATAACCAGGCTTGTTTAAAGATATAAATTGAGATAATAATTAAGAATATTTTAAACATCATAGTCACGGTTTGATCAGATAATTTTGGTAAAAATCTAGTGCTAATCTGCACACCTAATAATCCTCCTAATCCTAAAATAATTCCTGGCATCCATAATACATTCCCTTGAATTGCGTGTCCAATACAAGCAGAAATAGCCGTGATCATAATCACTCCTAAACTGGTTTGAATGGCGACTTTAATGGTTTCTCCTAATAATAATATTTGCAAAGGAACCATAATAATTCCTCCACCTACGCCAAATAATCCGGCTAAAATTCCGGCGGAACTTCCGGTTAAAATCTGAGCAAAAACTGGATTAAATGGAATATTATCCTCAGAATTAATAGTAGATTCAGAGGTTTGTTGTTCTTCCAGTTGTTTTTTCTTCGTTGTTATTTGTTTACGAAGTTCTACTAAATATAAATTTAATAACAGCAAACATCCAAATAAAAATAATAATAATCGAGGGGGAAATATTCCTGCAAAAAATACCCCTATTTGTGCCGTTAATACCGAAGGAAATCCAATTCCAATCACTTTATTTAAACTCAAATATCCCATCCGCCAATTTTGAAAACTTCCAGAAATTGCCGTAATTACAATAGATAAACTACTGGTCGCCACCGCTTGAACAGGTGTATATCCTAATGCTACTAATAACGGAACTAAAACCGTCCCGCCCCCAATTCCTAAAAACCCGGCTAAAATTCCAGCAACCAGTCCCGCAAAGGCTAAAATAATTAATTGAAATGTAGTCATATTTAGATTTGCTATAAATAGAGTATAATAATTGTATGGCAAGATGCTGCTACTTTCTATAAAGCTAGTTTGGGTTTTGTTTGGGGTTAAATTTGTTTAAGTCTCACTAACCCAATGATTGCGATCGCATAACAACAAGGAAGTTATTAGTATTATGAATAATTTGATTATGGAATATAAAAATAATCTAAATTTATGCGATTTTATCGCTCAAAAAATTATAGAAAATCCTCAAAATAGAATTACCTTTGCTGATTATATGAACTGGGTTTTATATCACCCAGAACATGGATATTATAGCATAAACAAACCCAAATTAGGTGCAGAAGGAGATTTCGTTACCTCTCCCTATTTAGGATCAGACTTTGGGGAAATGTTAGCAGAACAGTTTTTTCAAATGTGGGAAATACTAGATTGTCCTAACTCTTTTACTTTAGTAGAAATGGGTGCGGGACAGGGAATATTAGCCAGCGATATTCTGTTATATATACAAAAAAAATATCCTGACTTTTTTAACAGTTTAAATTATATTATTATCGAAAAATCTAACTTTCTCAAAGCTCAACAACAACACCAACTCCAAAAAACCCTCGCTGCTTCAATATCAATTCAATGGTGTGACCTTGAGGATATTCCTAATAACAAGATTAGCGGTTGTTTTTTCTCTAATGAATTAGTAGATGCTTTTCCCGTCCATCAAGTTATTGTTCAGAATCAACAACTCCAGGAAATTTATATTACCTTAGACTCAGAAATTAAATTTAAAGAAATCATTGGTCAACTTTCTACCCTAAAAATCACAGAATATTTTAAATTAATTAATATTGATTTATGTTCTAATATTTACCCAGAAGGATATCGAACAGAAGTTAATTTAGTCGCCCTAGAATGGATTAAAACCCTAGCATCTAAACTAAATCAAGGGTTTATTCTTACCCTTGATTATGGTTACACCAGCCAACGATATTACCTTCCTAGTCGTCGGGAAGGAACCTTACAATGTTATTATCAACATCAATATCATAGCGATCCTTATCTAAATATTGGTCGCCAGGATATCACCGCCCATATTAACTTTACCGCCTTACAAATTTATGGGCAATACTGGGGAGTTGATCCCCTTAATTTGACACAACAGGCTTTATTTTTGATGGCGTTAGGGTTAGGCGATCGCATCGCCGCCCTATCTCAACCTTCAGAATATTCTATTTCAGAAGTATTAAAACGACGAGAATGCTTACACTCTCTAATTGATCCGATGGGTTTAGGCAATTTTGGCGTCCTTCTACAATCTAAAGGTTTAAGTCCATCTCAACAACAAATCCCCCTAAAAGGTTTCAGTTTCCCAATTTAAGGCCCAAAAAAGTCCCGATAGTCAAAAACTTAATGCTGATCTTCATTTTTTTGCGGATATTGCGGAAGATTAAGTATGATTTATTACCTATATACTGAGATATTTATACGGAATATTGTGATCAAACTCACAGCTTTTATCCTCAAACATTCATTTTTATTTTAGGTAGATATAAAGTCCACACATCCTATAGAAAGGATTTTGTGGATAATTTCATCGGATCTTTATATTTGTACCGACCTACTGTAAACTTTCTGTAAAAATAACCGATATTTGCAAAAAGCTATAGACAAACCCTCAACCAATTGCGTAATATTGGTAACAGGGTAGAACAAGGAAATCAAAAACTCCCAAGTTTTAACACCTTGTTTCTACCCCAGGCTAAAAAATATAAAGGATGAGGCTGAGATGAAAAATACACTATTTAAAATTATTGGTTCTACTATATTAGCTACTGGAGTTGCAGTTTCCTTGGTTGCAGCACCTGCACAAGCAGATGTTAAACTCGGTAATGGCAGTGGTGGTGGCGGTGGCGCTGGTAGTGGTGGTAATGACACTGGCGGTACACTCAGTAAATGTAGCACCAGTGATATCTCATTAGGGGGGATATTAGGGGATTTGGTCGATGCTACCGCTTGTAAAGGTGCTTTTGAAGGGAATGATACAGGCGCACAAGGCACTTTACTAGGGAAGCTCGACGCTGGTTTATTTGCTAGCGAATTTACTAAGAATGAACAAGTCAGTTGGTCATTACTGGCTAAATCTGACGAAACGAATAATGTATTTAATGCAAAAAATGATTTCAATACAGGTGATTGGAGTTTCAAAAAACCACTCTCAACCGATACATTTGTCCTGAGCTTAAAGAGCAGTACCGCATACAGTGCTTATCTGTTCAAAGACTATGATTGGACAAAAGGTTTAACTGGAATATTCAATACCATCGGTGTTTCGACTAACAAAGGTAAAGGTCAAGCTCTGTCTCACGCTTCCTTATTTGCAGCGAACGTGACAACTGTGAATTCTCCCTCTGTTGAAGTTCCCGAACCTGCTACACTCGTTGGTTTAGGTTTAGCCTTCGGTGGAATGCTGGCTTCCCGTCGTCGTCAATCTAACTAAAACGATGATTAAATTAGTCATTCCAAACAACTCAAGAATTGCATTAATATCTGTCTCATACTGTTGAGACCCTCAGCCTTTATCTGATTTTAAAAGTAGCGGTACTCATCATACCGCTACTTTTTTTTTCAAAAATATACAGATTCAAGCCGGGCGGGAAAAAACCAAAGTATAGCAGTTGTCGCATCTGTTAGGACATTCTTGAAAGCTAAAAGCTGCTCACAGTAAGTATTTACCTTATTGCCCATTCCCTATTCCCTATTGCCTCTTGCTATATGTGAATCAATCCCTAACTTGGTCTAGGTATTGATTCACGTCATCAATAATCCGGGTAAGTTCGGCTTCCGTGGTCAGTTTAATTCGTTCATCCCGGACTGTAATCAAGACTTTAGCCGCAAAGGGACTAGGCCAAATATTAGGATTGCAAAAAACTTCTAAAAAAACATCCCCGGTATATTGATATTCCATTGACTTTTGAGGTGTAGGTTTACCGCCACCTGGGGTGGTTTTTGCCGCCACCGTTTTTAGTTTTTGCATTAATTCATTAAGTATCCCTTTTAAATTCTGAGCCGCTTCTGGGGTAAAACGCAGGGAAACAGAACCCTGAGTTAAATTAATCGTGAGTGCAGGAATAGACATAAAAGACTGATTTAAAACAATAATTGAAATCCTTCAACCTAATTTTACCGTTAAATTAACCTAAATCAACTTTTATATTTTTAGTGAAAATAAATCTCAATAGTTAAATTAACTAAATAGAGTGATATATTAAAAAAAGTTTTTAATCATCGTCGAAACTTAAAAGTAAAAATTTTATGGTTCAGGATAATCGTTCAAAAATTCAATTTGTTTTATTACTAACACTGGGTTTAAACCTGTTAGTAATGACGATTAAAGTGATTGTAGGCAACATGACAGGTTCTTTGAGCTTACTAGCCGACGCTCTCCATAGTGTCACCGATAGTGCTAATAATGTTTTAGGGTTAGTTACGAATCATTTTGCCTCTCCTCAACCCGATCGGGAACACCCTTATGGACATCAAAAATTCGATGCTTTAGGGGCATTGGGTATTGGTGTTTTTTTAGGAATTGCCTGTTTTGAAATTTTGAGTGGAGCCATAAAACGGGTGTTTAAAGGCGGTGAACCTGTAACAATTTCTCCTAATGAATTATGGATTTTATTAATAGTTTTAGGGATTAATATTTTTGTGGCTTATTATGAACGGGCGGCCGGAAAGCGTTTAGGTAGTGCTATTTTAATCGCAGATGCTAAACATACGATGAGTGATGTTTGGGTGACAATTATGGTAATTGCTGGATTAATTGGGATTTGGCAAGGAACAGTCTGGAATTTACCTAAATTGCAATATTTAGATGTGATTTTAGCCTTTCCTGTGGCATTATTAGTATTTAAAAGTGGCTGGAGTGTATTAAAAGAAAATCTTCCTTGGTTAGTAGATCAAATGGTGATTGCACCGGAGACAATCAAAGAGATTGTTATGTCTGTTCCTGGTGTGGTAAACTGTCATTATATTGCCTCTCGTGGGATGATTGGACGACAGGTTTTTATTGAGATGCACTTGATTGTTGAAGCAGCGGATGTAGAAACGGCTCACATTATTACAGAAGCAGTAGAAGCTGCATTAGAACAAGAATTTAGCCCCGTCAGAATTTTAATTCACGTTGAACCCCCTGAATATAAATCGGAGCAAATTACCTATGAATCTTAAAGCAATAGGGAATGTACCAATTACCAATTACCGATCACGGATTTAAGCAGNNCCTCTTAAATCCGTGATCCCCATTCCCTATAAGTAAAAAATTTCCTCCTCTGAGTCAAAGGAGAGGAAATCAATTTTAACCCCTTAAAATCATTTCCCCTATTTTTTGGGAGCAGGAGCGGGGGTAGCGGGGGCGGGAGCCGCCGGAGGAGGAGTTGTGGCTGCGGGAGGAGGAGTAGTTTCTTTGGGAGCGCCACCGCAAGCAGTTAATAAGCAGGAAGAAGCTATGGCTAAACCTGTAAACACTAGGGCTAACTTTTTCATAGGATATCTCAAAAAAATTGAAAGTAGTTGAGTGACAAAATTGAGAAAACACAACCTTTCCCTTTTAATTAAGGCAGGTATAGAATTCTCGTTGTTCATCCTACATATAATACAGGTTTTTTAAAAAAATGGAAGACCCTCTAAGGGAAATTACTTAGACCCGTGATTAAAGTAGGCTGGAAAACTGAAAATTCATTGACTTTCTCTAAGTGTCCAGATCCCCCCTAGCTTAAAAATGGGAAACCGGACTTCAAAATTCATTGATTCGTCTAAACTTCATCAGCTAAAATCCGAGGTTTTGGTTGATAATAACTGGCAATTAAAGCAATCATTAACCACCATAGGGTATTGACTTGGGGACGATATAAAACCGTATCAAATAAACCATGACCCATCAGTCCTACTAAGGTAGAAATAGCTGCTATTAACCAAAATCCTTGATTATTTCCTAACTTTCTGAGTTGTTTTAATTGCACCCATCCTTGATTAAAGGTGACGGTTAATAACCAGAGAAAACAACTTAAACCAATAATTCCGGTTTCAACAGCAATTTCTAAAATCACTGAATAGGCACTTAAAGCGGTATAACGAGGCTGCATATAAAGGGGATAAATCTTATTAAAAGCCACGTTTCCAGGGCCAATTCCTAAGATCGGACGATCTTTAATCATTTCAATTACCGACATCCAGACATTAATTCTAAAATTATTACTACTATCTCCCCGTCCGACAAACATACTCGCAACTCGCTCTCGCACCGGGGGAATAAATAGCACTGCTAATAATAGAAAAATGGTTAATCCTGTTAAACCAATTGGTAAGGCCCACTGTTGCCAAAAGGGGGGAAAACTGATACTCAACCAATATAATAATAATACGGCAAATGTAAACATTAATAGCACTAATCCAATCCATCCTCCTCGACTAAATGTTAAGACTAAACAAGATGAATTGACAACGATCATTGTTAATGCTAAGGCTTTGGGTAAAATTCCTTTCCAAACAAAGAATGAGGCTAAACTTAAACCGACTGCGGGTAATAAATAGGCAGCTAATAAATTCGGGTTATCTAAATAGCTAAAAACCCGTGTTAAGTTAGATTGAGGAGAGGTAGGATCAACCCAAGTTGCTAAGGCTTCTACTCCAGAAAACCACTGTCTTAGACCATAAACACTAACGATTAAAGCAGTTAGTAAAAATAGGGTAATAAAAATAGAGCGAATTTTGGGCGATCGCAATATTCTTGACATTAAAGCGAATAAAATTAAATAAAGTGTTAATTTTGTCCAGCCACTAAATGCTGCTATTTTAACTGGCGATAAAGCCGTGGCAATGGTGGCAATTCCCCAGTATAATAAAACTATTAAATGAATCGGAGTAAAGGCAGTTTTTGAGGGTTCATCCGTTAGGGTTAATAATAGCCACCATCCGGCACAAGCAATTAACAAAACCCCGATTAATGCCGTTCCGACAAAGGGCGCTAAACAAAATACAATACTAATTAATAATGCCCCCAGGGGTTCCCCCCACTGCAATAACCAACTCCCCTGTCGCCATTGGTGTAAACATCCGGTGAAACGATAGAGAAAACTGGTATTACGCCATTGGTAGAGTAATAGGTTTTGTAGGGTAAATTGTTGCCAAACGGTGTTAAGAGTGGTCATGGGCTTTAAGGGATTTTGCGATCATGGAATGAAATCCAGACATGAGTATGAGTATACCTTAATTTACCAGTTGTGAACTAAATTCCCTATTCCTTGTCCTAACTCTGACTCCACAACTGTTTGATGCTAGGTAAATTAAACCCTTATATTTGATATAATAACATTAACCCACCTTCGACAACATTAAAGCCATGGATACTGCTAAACTTTTAAAAAATAGCAATGAACAAACTCTAGTCTTACCCGAAGAATATCAATTTTCTGGAGATGAAGTTTATCTAAAGAAAATTGGGAATGTTTTAATTTTAATTCCTAAAGATAATCCTTGGCAATCTTTATTTGAAAGTTCAAATCTATTTTCTGAAGATTTTATGGAATCCAGAGAACAGCCTGCTCTTGAAATCAGAGAGGAATTCTAGGAATGAAATATTTATTGGACACCAATATTTGTATCTACATCATCAAGAAAAACCATCAATCAGTTTTGGATAAATTTCAGAGTCTAACTTTGGGTGAAATCGGTATTTCAGCAATTACTGTAGCTGAATTAGAATACGGAGTTTACAAAAGCCAGAAACAACAACAAAATCGAAAAGCTTTAGCAACCTTTCTAATTCCTTTACAGATTATTTCTTATGATATCCAAGCAACTCAAGTCTATGCACAACTGCGAGGAGAATTAGAAAAAAAAGGAACAGTTATCGGCGCAATGGATATGCTGATTGCATCTCAAGCGATTAGCTTACAAGTCACTTTAGTAACCAATAATTTAAAAGAATTCTCTCGAATTCCTAACTTATTATTAGAAAATTGGGCTTAATAAGGTATGATTTTAACGAATAGGGAGTTAGAGGCAAAGATCAAACAAACACTAAAGGTTTATCTTTTAAGGGGGCAAAAGCTTCTGCATCAAAGCGATATAAACTCGCTGGTCTACCCGCTCCTCTTGATGTTTTTACCCCGGTATCATAGAGAAATCCTAACTTAAGTAAACGGGTTCTAAAATTAGAATAATCGGAAAATCCTTCTCCTAAAATAGTTGTATAAAATTGGTATAAATCCCCTAATGTAAATAATTCTGGTAAGACATCAAAGGCGACGGGACTATATTCTAATTTATTTTTTAATCGACAATAACCATATTCTAAAATTTGATTATGATCAAAGGCTAAATTAGGAATTTTGTCAATAGGATACCAAGCAATTCCTGTAATTCTATCTGTAATTAATTCGGCTTCTTCAAATCGAACTATAGCAAAATAACTTACGGATAAATAGCGAACATTATAACTATCTGGGGCTTCTCTAGGATCACGTTCTGGCCCTCCAAAGCTATATAATTGTTCTAAATATAAATTTTTAACCCGAATTTTTTCTGCTAAAATTCGATAGGCGGCATCTTCTAAAGATTCCCCTTTTTGAACTAAAGTTCCTGGTAAACTCCAAGTATTGATAAAGGGTTCTTCTTTTCGTATTACTAATAAAACTAATAGACGATTTTGCCCGGTATCAACTGAAAAGATCACATTATCAACACCCACTTTAAAATCTTCTAATAGCAAAGTTTTATTCATATAATTGTTCTCGGTTAATATAGGCTTGTACTGGAGGTGTTAAAACTTCTCTATTACCTGTTTGACGATAGTGGCTTGAGGACACAGGTAAACCTATTACAGTGGCAATTGTCAGCTTTGCTCCTAATTTTTTAAGGTGATCTAAGTCGGTTTCAGCTACCTGATAACCTGGTCGCGGAATAATTAATAATTCCACCTGTTTTAACAGGGTTTCTATCTGATACCAATGGGGAATTTGTGGGATTAAATCCGCACCCACCACTAAAGTATATTCGGCATCAGACCAATAGTTTTTAGCCCCTTTTAAAGTTTCCAAGGTTCGGCGACTACTGAGTTCGGGATGCAAAGCAATATTTTTTTTTGGGGCGTTAATTTCTTCGATTAATAATGATAGCATCGCCATCCGATGTTCTAATAAAGTTTGATGGTTTTTAAAGGGATTATCCGATGCCCAAACCACGACTTTATCAAACCGTTGAGACAACCAAAACAGAATCGCTTGATGTCCTGAAGTGGGAGGATCTGCACTGGTTCCAAAGAGGGCAATTTTAGTCATTTTTAATCGGAGTTAATATTATTTTAGATAATCACTCAATTGTTTGTTCTAATCGATCAGCTAAGGCAATAATATCATCTTTTCGGGCTATTTGTTCAACCCATTCTGAGGGAATATTGTTAAACCCATAATAAATTCCGGCTAAACCTCCTGTGACCGCAGCAGTGGTGTCGGTATCTTCTCCTAAATTAACGGCTTTGAGAACCGCTTCTGAGTAGGAAGATGTTGTTAATAAACACCATAAGGAGGCTTCTAAAGTATGAATTACATAACCTCCCGATTGAATTTGTTCCAGGGATAATTGATCAATATTACCCGTTAAAATGCGATCAAACCGAGAAGATTCTACGGTTAAACTAGGATGATAATAAATCGGTTTTACGGCTTCTATCCCTTGAAGGTAGGCGGATTTTAGGTCTAATCCTTGGAGTAATTTAACCGCAATACTAATATAAATTCCGCAGGCAATTTGTGAACGAAGATGAGCGTGTGTTAAACAGGAACATTCATGCACCCACTGGATTAATTGATAGAATGACACGGAAGAATATAAATAAGCCATTGGCAAAATTCGCATCAAAGAACCATTGCCATTACTGCGTTCATCGGTTTCTCCAGCTTCCACTGGATTTACCCCATTTTGTAGGTTTTGAATGGCGTTATGGGTGGTTCCTCCAATATCAAATACAACTCCATGAGCCGTCCATTCTTGATGATAGCGCCAACGACAAAAAGATGCGGCGATCGCTTGTAAATTATAGCCCTGACAGAGACTATTAGCTAAACATAACATCAAGGAACTATCATCTGACCAAGTACCCGGAGGTTGTCGATGAGTTCCATAGCCCGTCATCGTTGTGATCGGGTTTTTTAGACGTTCTTGGCGGCTGGTAAATTCCACGGGAACCCCTAAAGCATCCCCGACACAAACCCCGATTAAACCTGATAAAATTGCTGATGTTTTCATAGTGTATGCAACTGACGTTTTTTCTCCATCCGACCCGATAGCCCTGAAGGGCTTACTACTATAATCCATATAGCCAAATAATTAATAATGGGGTAACAATTGCTAGGATTATACTCAGGGGAGCACCTACCCGGGTAAAGTCGAAAAATTTATATCCACCGGGACTATAAACCATTGTATTCGTTTGATAACCAATGGGTGTCATATAACTATTAGAAGCAGCAAAAGTCACCGCATACATAAATGCAAAGGGATTTAAACTTAATGCAACTGCAACTTTTACCGCAACGGGGAGCATCAATACAACCGTGGCATTATTAGAAAGAACTTCTGTCAGAATCGAGGTGGCAATATAGAATAATAATAAAATCCAATAACCGGATAAATTACCGCCCAAACCGACTAAAGTATCGGCTAACCATTGGGTCGCACCGGACTTATTCATGGCTATTCCTAATGGAATTAATCCTGCTAATAGAAATATCACATCCCAACGCACAGAGCCATAAATTTCTCCGGGTTTGAGACATCCGGTAATTACCATTAAAATTACACCCGCTAAAGCGCTGACTAAAATGGGCATAATTTCCAATGCTGCAAGAACAATAACACCCAAAATAATCGCCAGGGCAATCCCAGCTTAATCTTGTCTTAAAGTTTCTACATCTCGTTCTTCTAAAACCAGAAGTTCTCTGGTTGTTTGTAAACCAACAAAACTTTGTTTTGGGCCTTGAAGTAATAATAAATCCCCAAATCGTAAGGGAACTTTCCCTAATCGCCCTTGAACTAATTCTGAACCGCGACGAATGGCTAAAACCGTGGCGTTGTAGCGTTGACGGAATCTTAAATCTTTTAAGGTTGTGCCGATTAACCGAGAATTAGATAAAATCAAGACTTCGGCTATTTTTTCCTGTCCAGAACTCAAAATAGTTTCTAAAGATTCTTGTTTAAACTTAATATCGGGAAGAATATCTAACCCTTTTTCATCTCTAATTTTTAGTAAATCCTCTCGACTACTTCTAACAATTAAAATATCTCCGACACTTAATATTTTATCGGCTAAAGGTTGAGCAAACCGCATATTATTTTGAATTAATTCTAACACATCTAAGTCAAATTTGCGTTGAATTTCACTTTCTTTAAGGGTTTGTCCAACTAAGCTAGAACGGGGAGTAATTACCAGTTCGCTGACATAATCTTTTAACCCATATTCTGTTTGCAGAATATCATAATTTGCTGGTTTGCGGTCGGGTAACAGTCGAGGAGCAATCAGGGCTAAATAAATGATCCCGATAGTAAAGGTAATAATTCCTAATACAGTAAACTGAAATAACTGAAATTCTCCATAACCTAGTTGTTTAGAAATGCCACTGGCTAAAACATTAGTTGAAGTGCCAATGACGGTAATCATCCCTCCCAAAAGNNCCAATAACGGTAATCATCCCTCCCAAAACCGTCGCATAAGATAGGGGAATTAATAATTTGGAGGGGGAAATTTTTTGTTTGCGACACCAATCTTCAATAATGGGTAAGAAAATTGCGACAACGGCCGTATTATTAATAAAAGCAGTAATCGGCCCAACAATTAATCCCATAACTAAAATTTGTTGGCTGGCCGTTGTTCCTCCCCATTTCAGTAACCAATCTCGAACAGTTTGTACAACTCCTGTTTTTGTAATTCCAGCACTTAAAATAAACATTGCCATGACTGTAATTGTGGCTGAGTTGCCAAACCCTGATATACCTTCATCGGGTGTAACTAACTTCAAAAGCATTAAAACAACGGTAACAGTAAGGGCAGTTAAATCAACAGGAAGCCACTCAAAAATAAAGGCAATTAAAGCCAAAATAACAATACTAAGGGTAAGAACAATGTTCGTCATGCTAAGTGAAATAAATTGTTAAGTTTTGGTTACGAATTACGAATTACGAAT
>DMPJ01000544.1 GCA_003456035.1 Planktothrix sp. UBA8402 | reverse complement strand
CATTACCCATTACCCATTACCTATAGTTGGGGGAGGTGCGAATCATTATTGGCATCAGGGACAATTACTATGGCATCTCTATCTCGTCTATTTGGATTAAATAAAAAAGCACCTAAACTATCCCTGCGGATTGTTTTTGTCGTTCCTTTCCTAATCCAAATTTTTGCATCAGTTGGATTAACTGGATGGTTGTCTTTTAGAAATGGTTCCATCGCAGTTAATGATTTAGCTACTCAATTAAGAATTGAATTAAGCAACCGGATACTACAGGAACTCAATACCTATTTAGAAACACCCCACGTCATCAATCAAATTAATGTTGATACCCTAGGGATGGGATTAATTAGTCTTGATAATGTTCCTCAGATGGAAAGATATCTTTGGAATCAGTTAAAACAATTTAAAACCGCTAGTTATATTGGAATTGGATTAGAAAATAGCTATTATATTGGAGCAAATCGCAATGATGATGGCACAATAGAATTTGATATTGTTGATAAAAGTACATCTGGAAAATTTCAAAAATGGTTAACAAATAATCAAGGCGATCGCTCGGAATTATTGAGTGTTAGAGATAATTATGATCCCAGAATTCGTCCTTGGTATAAAGTAGGAGTCAAATCGGGAAAAGCAGTTTGGAGTGAAATTTATGCTTATTTTGGTTCCAAAGTTCTGGTAATTTCCGCCAATCAACCTATTTATAACCGCAATAAACAGTTATTAGGAGTAGCGAGTACCGATTTAACCTTAGAACGAATTAGTCAATTTCTGAATGGTTTAAAAATTGGCAAAACCGGACAAACCTTTGTGATGGAGAAAAACGGTTATTTAGTCGCCACATCAACCTTAGAAGAAACCTTTATTGTTCATGCCGCATTGCAGGAAACAGAACGGATCAAAGGGATTAAAAGTAGTGATCCTTTAACTCAAGCAACCTCCAATCATTTACTTAAACATTTCGGCAATTTAGATCAAATTATAACATCAACTCAACTCACCTTTGAAATCAATGGTAAACAACAATATTTACAAGTTACCCCCCTTTCTGATCAACGGGGAATTAATTGGTTAATCGTGGTTGTAGTTCCTGAATCGGATTTCATGGCGGAAATTAATGCTAATAATCGGACAACTATTTTATTATGTATAGTGGCATTATTAGTTGCCACATTATGCGGAATTGTGAATTCCCGTTGGATTAGTACCCCAATTTTACGTCTAAGTGAAGCTAGTCAAGCGATCGCCAGTGGAGAATTAGAGCAAACAATTCCCGTTGAACCCATCAAAGAATTAGGGATTTTAGCTAATTCTTTTAATACCATGACTCAACAGTTAAAAGCCTCTTTTAATGAGTTAGAAAAAACCAATGCTGAATTAGAGCAACGAGTTGAAGAACGCACCGCAGATTTAAGATTAGAAAAAGAAAGATCGGAACAATTATTATTAAATATTTTACCAGAAGTTATTGCCAATCAACTCAAACATGATAATAAAGCGATCGCTTCCGCCATTGAAGAAGTCACAATTTTATTCGCCGATATTGTGGGATTTACTTGCCTTTCTTCTCAAATTCCTCCGATAGAATTAGTTAGTGTTCTCAATGAAATGTTCTCTATTTTTGACCATTTAGCAGAAAAACATGGATTAGAAAAAATTAAAACTATTGGCGATGCTTATATGGTAGTCGGAGGTTTACCCTTACCCAAAGCTAATCATGCAGAAGCGATCGCTGATATGGCTTTAGGAATGCAAGCAGCTATGTCTGAATTTAAAGTACCTTTAGAAAGATTTAATATTGAATCTCAATTTCAAATTAGAATTGGGATTAATACCGGATCTGTAGTAGCTGGGGTAATCGGAATTAAAAAGTTTATTTATGATTTATGGGGAGATGCAGTTAATATTGCTTCTCGGATGGAATCTTCCGGCGACCCCGGACGAATTCAAGTCACAGAAGCAACTTATCATAGAATTAAAGATCAATATCATCTTGAAAAACGTGGCTTAATTTCAATTAAGGGGAAAGGAGAAATGACCACCTATTGGTTAATTGGTAAAAATGGGGAATAGGGATCACGGATTTAAGAAGATTTCACGGATTTCACGGATTTTAATCTGTGTTAATCTGCGTCATCCTCTTAAATCTGTGATCGGTAATGGGTAACTCTTACACCGATAACTGATAACTGATAATGCGGATACTTGATCAATGATCTTTACAATAAATACAACAGAATAAACAGAATAATCCAAACCACATCAACAAAATGCCAATATAATTCGGCGGCTTCGGGGCCAAAATGGGATTCTTTACTGTAATGGCTGGCTTTGCGTCCCCGCCAAAGAACTCCTAAAATTAACACTACTCCAAAGGTAACGTGTAACCCGTGAAACCCGGTTAAAACATAGAAGCAACTGGCGTATAAATTAGTAGTTAATCCAAAGGCTAACTGACTGTATTCATAAGCTTGACCTGCTAAGAAAGTTAAGCCCATAATAGCCGTTGCTATAAACCAATTCCGCAAAGCCACAGGGTCATTTTTCTTAATAGCAATTGTTCCTTGGTTGATCACAAAACTGCTAGAAATCAGAATCACAGTGTTAACTACCGGAAGCAATAATTCTCGTTCCGTACCTTCGGGGGGCCAAACGGGAGCCATGGCTCGATAAATTAAATAGGCAGAGAATAATCCTAAAAAGATCATACTTTCTGCTACGAGAAAAACAACCACCCCTAACATTCGCAAATCCGGGTGTTCTTGATGTTCATGTCCCGAGGAGGTGGCTTCTTGTTCGTATCCAAGAATATTTTGAGACTCGTTAATAGTTGAACCTTGCATGAATTAACAGGGGTAAAGTTGACAGATAAATAATTACGAATTACGAATTACGAATTACGAATTACGAATTAATAATTGGTAATTCGTAATTCCTTTGAGATGTTAACCAAAACCCTAACTATTACTAGAAGAATCTTTGACTTCTGTTTCCGGTTCGATAATGTTAGTTATACCGGAGTCTGTGAATAAACCAGAAGATTTAGCTTCAGACAGGGGAACCCCAACTTCTTTGGGACGATCTCCGGTCATTTGTTTTAACCGTTGGCGGATGGCCAGGGTTTTGCGACTTCCATAGTCATAGGGCCCAGTTTTGAGAACGGGGGTAACTAAGAAATTTTCAATCGGAGGAGGAGAAGACGTCATCCATTCTAGGGTTAGAGCTTCCCAAGGATTATCGGGGGCTTTTGGCCCTTTGAACCAACTCCAAGCCGCGTTAATTAGGAAGGGGAAAGTGGAAACCGCCAGAATATAACTGCCAATGGTACAGATCACATTCAGGTTAGTAAATTGGGGGTCATACATAGCCACCCGACGGGGCATTCCCTGTAATCCTAAAGCGTGCATGGGCATAAAAGTTAAATTCGTACCCACAAACGTCAGAACAAAGTGAACGATTCCCCAGGGTTCATTCATCATCCTTCCGGTCATTTTCGGGAACCAATGATAAATCGCAGCAAACACCCCAAACACCGCCCCACCAAACAGAACATAGTGGAAGTGGGCGACGATGAAATAGGTATCGTGAACGTGAATATCAAAGGGAACTGACGCCACCATAATTCCGGTGACACCACCCATGACAAAGGTAGCCAGAAACCCCATCGCAAATAGCATGGCGCTATTCAGACGCAGTTTTCCGCCCCAAATCGTTGCTAACCAGCCAAAGACTTTGATTCCAGTTGGTACAGCAATGATCATCGTAGTGATCATAAAGAACATCCGTAACCAACCCGGAGTCCCACTGGTGAACATATGATGCGCCCAGACAATTAGGCCCAAAAAACTAATAGCCAAACTGGAATAGGCGATCGCTTGATAACCAAAAATCGGTTTCCGAGCATGAACAGGCAGAACATCGGAAATTACCCCAAAAAAGGGCAACACCATGATATACACCGCCGGATGGGAATAAAACCAGAATAAGTGCTGATAAACGATCGGATCACCACCCCCGGTAGGGTTGAAGAAACTGGTTCCAGCAATCAAATCAAAAGACAGCAGAATCAAAGCCCCAGCCAAAACCGGAGTAGACAAAAGCACTAAAGCGGAAGTTGCGATCATTGCCCAACAAAACAGGGGCATATCGTTTAATCCCATCGTGGGAATCCGCATTTTGAAAATTGTAATCGAGAAATTCACCGCCCCTAAAATCGAAGAAGTTCCCAATAATAAAACACTGAGAATCCAAATTTCTTCTCCGACTTGGCCCGATAATATACTTAAAGGCGGGTAAGATGTCCAACCTGCTTGGGGCGCTTCAATGAAGAAACTTGCCAACAACAATAACCCGCCTGGAGGGATTAACCAAAAGCCAACGGTATTTAAACGAGGAAAAGCCATATCCTTAGCCCCTATCATTAAAGGGAGCAAATAGTTGGCTAATCCTCCACCTGCGGGGACGATCCACAGGAAGATCATCACCGTGCCGTGAACCGTAAATAAGCTGTTGTAGACTTCGGGAGTCACAAAATCTGGATCAGGGGTTGCCAGTTCTGTCCGAATCGCCGTTGCTAAGGCTCCACCGACTAAATAAAAGAAAAATGCCGTGACTAGATATTGAATCCCGATCACTTTGTGATCGGTACTAAAACCAAAAAAATCTTGCCAACGTCGTTCCTTCTCATGATCAGGTTTAGGAACATTAGCTGTGAGATCAAGTTGTGCTTGTGCCATAGGTTTCTGAGGGAGGGGAG
>DMPJ01000545.1:5393-17406 GCA_003456035.1 Planktothrix sp. UBA8402 | reverse complement strand
CAAAAATAAAGGCTGTGGGTAACCAGATTGATTTTTGGGTAATAGCTTGGCGCAGACTTTTAATTTGCTGTTTAACTGTTTGCCAATTAGAGGGTTGACCCTGAAATTCTTCTGTAATTAATCCCGCCACCAAGGAAGTAATTAATGGAAAAGTTGCTGTAATAAAAAATATTGTTTGCGGGGGAAATTTCTCTAATAAAAAACCACCTAAATAGGCGGTAATTAATCCTCCTATGGCTGAAGCTCCCCAAGAAGCTGATTGTAGAGAACCAATATTATGAATAGATTCGTGACGGACCCTTTCTACAACCAAGGAATCGACAATTACATCGCCAATGGCAACGGAAAGGGAACTCAAGGTAATCGCCCCCATAGCAGCCAAAGGGGTATGAACAATTGTAGCCATAGCCACCCAGGATAATGCCCCCAACAGTCCTGATAGGATTAAATAGGGCCGACGCCGATAACCGAAAATCGGCAGACCGTCGGAAATAAAGCCAAATAAGGGTTTGATAATCCAAGGAATGGCGACAATTCCCATTAAAACCGACACTTCCGCCGGACTCATCCCCAGTTCATCCTTGAGAAAAAAACTCACCCCTAAACGGGCGAGTCCTAAAATTCCCTGGACAAAATACACCAGCAAAATGGCAATTAGTTCTGGGGTGGGCTCATTGTCAAAAAATATTGTTTTCTTAAAGAATTGCTTGGTTTTGTCGATGCTTATTGCAGTCATCAGGATTTGGTAAACAAAAATTAAGACTAATATTTTTTGGTTGAATAGGAAGAACGATTTTTATCAGTTAGTCTGGGAAGGGGAGTTCCAACAGAGCTAGGGGGGAGAGCATATTCAGGAGCGGTTTCAGCTTGTTGAAGTTTAGACCGTTGCCACATCCACCAACGCAAAATCAAGATCACCCCAACGCTGGAAAGACCAAAACTTAATAATGATAGACTTGAACTTACCCCACCAATCACAGCATCTACTGTGCCAATCGTAACCACAAAACTAACAATTGGTTCTCGACGATACGCAGACTTGAGAACACGCGGCCATAAAGCATTCATCACAGTTTTACTCTAAATTTTAAATGGTTAACTTTAACTACAATTTCTCGGAGTGGGCTCCGACAGAATTATCCAATAATTTTCTTCACTTTACAGTTAATCTAATCCTAATTTAACTTAATTTACAGACTTTTGCTATATTTGACTACTGGTTCAGTCCTTTATCCTCCGTTCGGAGATTGATCAGAAACTTAGCTTCATCTGGCATCCTAAATTACCGTTGACTCCTAAACGGAGGACTGATGACCAATAACGGATTGATTTGGTAAGATTAACTCAACCCTAGCCAGGATAACAAACCTTGTCCGCTAAAATACTCAATCGCCAAGGTGATCAAAAAACCAATCATGGCGGCTCGACCATTTAATCGTTCAGTATATTGATTGAATCCAAATTTGGGTTCGTTGAGGTTGGGGGTTGTCGTAGGTTGTGGTTGGCTCATATTTGAATTCCTAGGATTTTTTCGGCTTTCCCATTTGATTTTACCCCCTGATTGTTTAAAAAATGTCCTATTCACCTGACCAATCACCAATTCCGAATTCGGTTCAACAAGTTGCCTCTGCCCTCCGTACCACAGGCTGGATTTGCTTTTGGACACAACTGGTTTTAGGGGTGATTTCGGCTGTGATTCAGCTTTTTGCCATTTTAGTCTTTAGTCGCGGGACGACGGGAACAACGGCCCCATCATCGGCAATAGGTGGCGGTTTGGTCTTTGCCTTAATCGGGCTTGGGATTTTGGGATTTAGTATTTTTCAAGCTTTTGGTTACACTCGTTTGGCCCGTAGACTCAAAGCACCTGGAATCAGCCGTCCCAGTCGGGGAGAAACCTTCAAACGCATCCGTACAGGCTTAACCAGTAATTTAACTGGAATGGCGGTGACTTTAATGGCTTCGGAAGCAATTAATGGGATTCTCTTGGCAAAAGCCATCTCTCAACCTCGTGGTTTGTTCAATGCTCCTGGCAACCTACAGGATTTTGTCCAACCCCTTGATTTTTTCGTAGTTCTGGCTAATACCCATACAATTGTGGCCCATTTTGTCGGGATCGCAGGTGGTTTGTGGCTGATCAATCGAATTTATAAGAATTAGGGGAATTACGAATTACGAATTACGAATTACGAACAGGGAATAGAAAGAATACACTTATAGACAAGGGTTTTGGGTTTTTGTCAATCTTTCTTAACAAAAAGTTGCAAACTTAGAAAAGTTGTGTTAACTTTTATGTAGTTGACTCAAGCAAACAGGAGAACTGTTAATTATGGAAAGCAAAGATACCAAGTTTGGGTTCACCGACTTCGCTGAGACTTGGAATGGCCGTTTAGCCATGTTAGGGTTCGCCATCANNTGTTAGGGTTCACCATCGGTTTAGCAACGGAACTCCTGACGGGTCAAGGGATTCTGTCTCAACTGGGTTTAATGTAATTTTTCTAGTTCTTTTTCTTTTCAACGCAGTTAAGGATTCTGGGACTTAAGCTCAGAATCCGAATTACCCCCTAAACAGCAATAATCCCTCAAATTCGTAATGTTTGGGGGATTTTTGTGATTAGAAATAGGGCTTGCTGAAAAAGTAACAGAAACAGNNTTCCTGTGAGTCGTGATTTTTAGGAAATCGCTTGTTGTGGTGATTATATTGAGGTGATGAAACCCATATTAACTTTTGTATTGCATTATCTTTTGCTTGTCATTTATTATCTTAATTTATTTGATTATCCTTTACAGCAACCAAACGCGATCGCAGATTCAGACCGAATGACTATCATGTAATTGTTACTGGCGATGCCGATATGATTCCTGCCATTAAAACAGCATATCCAGAGTACACGGAGAATGTCTTAATTGTTTCCACGCATCCAGATGAATTAGATGCAACCCGTCGTCAATCATCATTTTCATATTTTGATTTTGCATTTAAATCACAACCTTTTTACTTACAGCAGAATGCTGATAAGATTATTGCTGGAAACAATATTTATAGATGTAGTGAGTGTGGGAAAATTTTCGTTACACAAAATGAAATTCCAGCAAGACAGCAACCGAGATGTAAAAAACATAAACCCCATCCACGATGAAACCTGTAGTTTTGATCATGGTCTGTAATCCTTGTACAGTAGCTGATCTTGTAGGGTGCGTTAATGAAATGTAACGCACCAAATTGATTGTTATTCACCGTAATTATCTGATTTTTCACTACAAGATCCGCGATCGCACTCAAACACATGAGCCGTCGTACCGAAAAATATGTTATATTGATCTTTCGGAGAAAAGTCTTGTATTATTATTTTAAGCTGATCACAATCAGATGAAGAAACTTAGAATTTATATCGATACATCAGTTATTGGAGGGTGCTTAGACGATGAATTTTCGGTAGAGTCAAATAATTTAATAGAATTAATTAAGCAAGAAAAATTTATTTTACTAATTAGCGAAATTATTATTAATGAATTAATTGATGCACCTCAAGCAGTTAAAAAAGGTTTTGACTGTTTTGCTTTTAAACAATATAGTCAAGAAAAAATAGCTGAAGAAATGAAAAATTTTAGTTATTTAGAGCAAGTTGAATATCTAAAAAAAAGGATTAATGAAAGCGATTTAAAAGTATGGTGGGAGTCCATAAATAATAAATAATAAATAAGGTGAGTTACATTTCATTAACGCACCAAATTGATTGTTATTCACCGTAATTATCTGATTTTTGGGATGTTTATTAATGCGATCGCTGTCATCTTGCTGGTTAAACTTTAAAATTGCGATCATTTTGGCCTTTGAAAGTGCGATTACTTTGACTGTTGAAGGTGCGATCACGGTATAATAAGGGAAATACTCTTTAAACACCTTAACCGATGAAAATCAAAGTCATTGTTCACACAGAAGAAACGGGTTATTGGGCTGAAGTTCCTGCTCTTCCTGGCTGTGCTACCCAAGGTAATACTTTTGAAGAACTCTTACAAAACTTATACGAAGCGGTTGAAGGTTGTTTGTTAGTAGATACGGAGCAACTACAACTTGATGAATCTTCCCAAATTTTAGAAATTGCCGTATGAAGTCTATTTCAGGCAAAGAGTTTGCAAAAATATTAGAACAAAATGGTTGGCAACTACTACGCATAAATGGTAGCCATCATATCTATGGGAAACCAAATAATCCAGCCCGAATTTCCGTACCAATTCATGGCAATCAAGCCCTAAAACCTGGACTATTACGACATTTTCTAAAAGTTGCTAATCTCACTGATAATGATTTGTAACTTTTGGCGGCGATCGCCGATCTTGTCGGTTAATTGCGATCGCCGTCATTTTGTTGATTAAACCTTAAAACCGAGATCGTTTATTCTCGTTATCATAGTGCGATTGCCTTTATTTTGTTGATTAAACTTTAAAACCGCGATCGCTTTGGCTTTTAAAAGTGCGATCACTTTGACTGCTGGAAGTGCGATTACTTTGACTGCTGAAAGTGCGATCGTCGATCTTGTAGGGGGCGTTAATGAAATATAACGCACATTATTTGTTCCAGATTTGTTGTACAATAGGTAAATGAAGACTTTAGGGGTAATCAAAATGTTAAGTATTGATACTATTAATGAAAATACTGCTCAATCTTCTTTGCCTTCATTACAAGAAATTGCTAAACTTTCTCTATCAGAAAGACATAAACTTTTACGTCCTCTTATTCAAGAAATAGCTGAAGATGTCAATAATGATCCTGAACTAGATTTCTTTTCAGAAATTGAGGGAGAAGGATTAGAAAACGATGACGATTAACCCAAAACGCGGCGAAATCTGGCAAGTTAACCTTGAGCCAACCATCGGACAAGAAATTAGGAAAAAACGTCCTGTTGTTGTTATTAGTTCAGATTTATATAGTCCGATTGCTTTAAGAATTGTGATTCCATTAACAACTTGGCAAAATAAATTTGTTAATCGTCCTTTTATGGTCAAAATTGTGCAAGACAAAATCAATGGTTTAGATCAAGATTCTGCGGGGAATGTTTTACAGATTCGTAGCCTATCAACGCAACGATTTATAGATAAAATTGGAGTTGTTTCCAATCAAGTCATGGGAGAATTATTGGCAGGTTTAATCATTAGTATTGATTATTCGATAGACAATTAAATAGTGCGATCGCCTTCTTCTTGTTGATTAAACTTTAAAACCGCGATCGCTTTGGCGTTTGAAAGTGCGATCGCCTATCTTGTCGGGTTCGTTAATGCAATGCAACACACCCAATTTGAATGGAATTCCGGCTTTTCCTCTTACAATCGGACAAATATGGGGTTGGCTCAAACTTACGATTCTGAATGGTTAGGATTGCTATAGATGCAATCGTTATCACCCGCCCTATATCCCCCCACTGATTCGGAGTACCAAATTCTGTGGGGGGATATAAGGCGTAATATTAAAATTAACCCAAGTTAACTTCTTCGGGCATATAAACTTTATATAAGCGCCACAACCCTAGTAAAATCAGAATTTGAATACTCCAATGGGCGAAGGCAAACCCCCAAATTAAGCAGACGAGTCCAATCACTCCAGCTAACACGAAGGGAATATCATTAGAGGTTTGTGTATAAATCCAGATGGAACCCAAAGCAAAAGTCAGAAGCATAATATAGACTGAGGGCATGATCTCCACCTCCTAGGTGAGTTAGATGTGGACTACACTATTTAGGATAGGAGGAAAACATGAAGAACTTGTGAAGAAAATAGAAATAGTGATAAAAGTTACTGTTTTTTTACAAAAGTTAATCAGTTTTACCCCGCCACTGGTAAACGCACAAAAAACGTGCTTCCTTTTCCTAATTTACTCTCAGCCCAAATGTGTCCCCCGTGTTGCTGTACAATACTCCTACAGATGGCCAGTCCGAGTCCAGTGCCTCCTTTTTGGCGAGAGTCAGACGCATCCACCTGTTGAAAACGGCCAAAAATTGTTTCTAGTTTATCGGCGGGAATTCCCTGTCCTTGGTCTTGGACAGTAATCAAAACTTCTAAGGAAGAAAGGGATAGACCGGAATTGTGTAGTTTCGCATCTAAGCAAACACAACTATCAACGCTGGAAAATCTAATCGCATTACTTAATAAATTAGTTAATAATTGAATAATTCGGTCAGGTGCAACCCAGACATGAATTCCTAGGGGTTTAATGGATAAATTTACACCCGCTTTTTCCGCCATTCCGATCATTTCATTATTAGCTTGAACCATTAAATCTGCTAAATTACAGGATTTTTTATCTAGGGTAATTTGTCCGGCTTGCATCCGTTCTAAATCGAGAATATCATTAATTAAACGGACTAAACGAGTTGTATTAGTGATGGCAATTTCCAACATTCGTTTAGCTCGTTGGGGTTGAGTATCTAATAATCCACTAGCTAATAATCCTAAAGCTCCATGAATTGAGGTTAAAGGAGTACGAAGTTCATGACTAACAACGGAGATAAATTCATCTTTCATTTTCTCCATTGCTTGCCTTTCGGTAATATCTTTAAAAGTAACAACAGCCCCGATAATTTCTCCTTGGTTTTCAATGGGAGTGCTCACATATTCGACGGGAAAATAAGACCCATTTCGATGCCAAAAAACTTCATTATCAACATGACGAATCAAACCATCTTCTAAGGTAGCAAAAATTTGAGAATTTTGTTGATTAGTTGATAATTGATAACCAGAATCAATGGTTATTATTGAGTGAGTATTATCAGGAGAAACCGCAATAACTTCTTGGGTGATTTTTTGCCAATCACTCATTAGTAATTCTCGAATTGTGTATCCGGTCATTCTGGCGGCGGCGGGGTTGGCAAAGGTGATTTTTCCCTCTCGATTTAAACCACAAATTCCCTCTCCGGCTGAATCTAAAATTAATTCATTCTGATGACGAAGTTGTTCTAAGGTTTTCTCGATTCTTTTTTGATAACTAATATCACGAGAAATAGTAGAAATTCCGGTAATATTTCCGTGATCATCTTTCATCGGAGAAATAGTTAAACAAACATCAATATGTTGTCTATCTTTACGAATATGAACGGTTTCATAATGATCAATACTGCCCCCGGATTGAATACTGGCTAAAATTTGAGGGACTTCACTCAATCTTTCAGGTAAAGTTAATAAACTAAATGGGCAGTCTTTAACTTCAGCTTCAGAATAACCATAAATTTGTTGTGCCCCTTGATTCCAACTAATAATTTCTCCTTCTAAAGTTTTGCCAATAATTCCATCTTCGGAGGATTCTACAATCGCCGCTAACTGTTTATAAGCATTTTCAGCTTGTTGGTGTTCGGTAATATCTCGTCCTAATATTACTAATCCTTTTCGTTCGCCATTGAGATGAAATAAAGGAACTTTAATCACATCAAAAATTCTCAAGTTTCCCTCAAAATCTGGGATGATTTCTTGCTGTTGGGAGAGTTTTTTATTTTCCCACGCTTCTTGGTCAGATTGTTGACAATTAATTAAGACATTTCTATATAAAGTTTGACCATAAACCTGTTCTACTAATTCCGCTAATTCAGGATCGGATTTTCCTTGATAATCTAAGGTCTTGAGTTGAAACAGTTCTAAAATGGCTTGATTGGCTTCTAACCAACGTCCTGAACCGTCTTTAAAGCAGACTAAATCCGGCATGGCATTAATTAAGGTTTTCAAGCGTTCTGAACTCTCTCGCCAGGCTTCCTCAACTCGTTTTCGTTCTTGAATTTCTTGAATTAATCGTTGATTTACTGCTTGTAGGGAAGCGATAAATTGAGTTTCAGTTTCGGAATTTTGATCAATCATTTCAATAAAGTTTTAATAGTTTGATGAATTTTAATCATGATTTGGGAAAAAAATCAAACCGGATTTGAGGATTCTCGTAAACTTTGGCTTCGCCTTAACCGATTTAAAATTCGATTTACTATGATATAAGCCTCGGTTGTTTTTATTAAGTAATCATCAGCACCGACCATAAAAACTTGATGTTGTAGATCTCGATTTGTCTGGGCGGTGAGGAACATAATAGGTAGACTTTTCCAACGGGAATCAGTCCGAACAATCTGACATAGTTCGATTCCATCTAAATAGGGCATTTCAATATCTAATATTAATAAATCTGGGCTTATATTTTCGAGAATTTCCCAAAAATGTCGCGGGTCTTCAACGGTAAATGTTTGAATTCCCCAAGGTTTAAGTAGGGTTTGAAATGTGGATAGAATCTGGGAATCATCATCAACAATTAGAACTTTAGCATTTAAGCTACAGCTTTGATGTAGGGTATCTATGATCAGTTTAATGATTTGTTCTGAAGTGACGGGTTTATGTAAGAATCCTTGACCGCCAAATTGAGTAACTTTTACCCGTTGAGTCAAGTTCTTTTGTTTAGTTAAAACAATGACGGGAATCGGGGGAGTTTGCTGAGTAAGTTGGGTTAATAAATCATAAGAAGAATAAAAATCAAAATCTAAAAATACTAGGGAAGGATAGGGTTTTTTATGGAAGGGGAATTTTGTTTCTGTAATTAAGGATAAATCGGTAAAAATTTGGGTTTCAATTCCTAAATTAGAACCAGCTTTTTCTACGGATTTAATTAATAATTTATCTTGACTAATAATCCAAACTTGATGATCGGATTTAATCGCAGAGGGTTGAGGGTTTTTTGAGGTAGAAGGGGGAGAATATTGTTCAACTTCCTGTCTGAGTTTAAAGACTAATTCTTTAAATAGGCTAATTTCTGCTAAATTTAAGGTTTGATTTTGACATAATTGTTCTATTTCTTTAGCTAAAATAGATCCCCTTCCTAAGCCAAATGTTCCTAAAGATCCAGCGAGTTTATGCGCTTCTTGTTCGGCTTTTTGTTGAATATTTTGATCGAGTTTTCCCTGTTGGCTGAAAAGGGAAAATTCCTCTAAAATTGTAATCCGATCGCAAATTTTAGTTTGAGACTTTTGCCAAATTTTAACAATTGCTTGATTCAGTTTATCTTGATTTTGATCGGGTTTTTTACTAATTCTTTTTGGTTCTTTTTTGGGGTGAGACTGCTGTTTAAGACGATATCCTAAACCATAAACCGTTTCAATCAAATCTGCGGGAACACCGGCATTTTTTAGTTTATTTCTTAATCCTTTAATATGTGCCCTGACTGTATTTTCCGTTGGGGGTTCTTCAAATGTCCAGAGTTGTTCTAGGATCATGTCTAAACTAAAAACCTGTTGATGATGTTTGAGAAATAACTCTAATAATCTATATTCTTTAGGGGTTAAATTTAGCTGGTTTTCTTGATAGGTCACTTGACAGGTATTGGTATTCAAATGCAGATTTTCCCATTCTAAAATAGTCGATGGTATTTCTTGATTTCGGCGTAATATCGCTCGAATTCTAGCTAATAATTCCTGAATATCAAAGGGTTTAACTACATAATCATCAGCCCCGGCATCAAAACCTTTAACTTTATCTTCTCGATGATTATAAGCTGTTAATAAAATAATCGGATTTATAATATTTTGCGATCGCAATTTTCGACATAAACTAATCCCATCTAACTGGGGTAGTCCCACATCTAAAATCATTAAATCATAGGTCAATTTTTGTGCTTTTTCCCACCCAGCAATTCCATCTGTTACGATATCAACAGTGTAACCTTGGTGAACTAAAGCCTCCACCAAAATCTCAGCGAGATCATGATCATCTTCTACCAATAAAACACGCATGGAAGGTTAGAGAGGGGGAAAAGGAGGTTTAATTCAGTCCAAAGTTAATAATTTTTAATTATTAAACTTTGGACTATTTGTTAGGGAAAAAATCCCCTAAGCAACGGATTCAACTTCGGCAATTTCAGGAATTCTTTCGCGCAAACGGCGTTCAATTCCCATTTTCAAGGTCATCGTAGAACTAGGACAAGAACCACAGGCGCCTTGTAGTCGGACTCGAACAATCGGGCCATCGAGTTCAACGATTTCTACATTTCCCCCATCCGCCATCAGATAAGGGCGCAGTTCATCTAAAACAGTCTCTACGTTTTCTTCAGTTAGTGCTAGTGTAGTCATAATTTGCCTGAATTTGATCGTACAGAAATTGGGTTTGGATAGTTTAATTCTAGCGTTATTTGTGGATAAATTAATCCCACTTTATTTATCATTGACCAAGATTAAACCGCAGCAACGAGTTCCAGCAGTTTAACTTGGGAATAGTTAAACTCCGTTGTTATCACTTTCTCGGCTTCTTTAGAGTTAACAACTTGGCGAGTCATAATGTAATAGTTGCCGAATTTTTCAAAGGTATCTTCAAACTCTAATTCTTTAATAATTTCTTGAGTTTGAGGGTTACGAAATACCGCATCATAACTATGGGCGGCGTAACCTTCTCCGGTGTCTAAACTTTCATGGGTATTAATCACAAATGCCATCCGACCCATGACGCGACTAACCCGAGAAATTTGATCTCCGCGCACCGAATAATTTGATCCCATCGCATCACCTTCGACCAGGATTTCTAAAGCACCTGTATCGTGAATTTCTCCTAAACTAAATTTATTTTTTCCATGAGCTTGTTCAAAAGAAGTCCGTTTGCGGTGGGTAACCACATCCCGCACTTGGGTATAGACACTTTGCTTGACTTCTTCGTCGGCAATTTGGCTAACTTCTACCGTCAAATCCGGGTTAATTTGAATCTGTCCGGTGTAGACTTCATCCCCCTGTTTAAGTTCAATCTCAGCGCGATAACCAGGGAAATTAGAGTCCCAAGTATAACGATGTTCATAAGCAGTCCGAAACAGATCTAAAGCGTTTTTTGGTTCGGTCATAAAAATAGTTAGGGATGAATAGCACTATAATATCTATTATAGAATATTAAATGGTTTCTGGGTTCAGTTTTGAAAAAATAGACTAAACTTAAAGATTAGAGATTAAAATTAACCTATTATTATTGAAAATAATTATGTCTCAACGTCCAATTTATCTGGATTGTAACGCCACCACCCCGGTTGATCCCTTGGTTTTAGAAGCAATGCTACCATATTTTACTGAATATTTTGGCAATGCTGCTAGTATTAATCATATTTATGGTTGGGAAGCTGAAGCCGCGGTTAAACAAGCCAGAGAAATTATTGCTAATGGGATTAACTGCTCTCCTGAAGAAATAGTTTTTACCAGTGGAGCAACGGAATCTAACAATTTAGCTTTAAAAGGAGTGGCTGAAGCCTATTTTAATAAAGGTAGACATATTATTACCGTAATTACCGAACATAATGCTGTTCTTGATCCTTGTCATTACTTGGAAACTTTGGGGTTTGAGATTACTTATCTTGGGGTTAAAAGCGATGGAATTATAGATTTAGACGAGCTTAAAACAGCAATGCGTCCCGATACTATTTTAGTCTCTATTATGGCTGCTAATAATGAAATTGGGGTGCTACAACCTTTGGCAGAAATTGGAGAACTTTGTCATAGTCAGGGAATTTTATTTCATACCGATGCTGCTCAAGCTGTTGGTAAAATTCCTCTGGATGTTCAGCAATTAAATATTGATTTAATGTCTTTAACTACCCATAAAATTTATGGCCCTAAAGGAATCGGGGCCTTATATGTGCGGCGGAGAAATCCTAGGGTGAAATTAGCGCCTCAACTGCATGGTGGGGGCCATGAACGGGGAATGCGTTCGGGAACTTTATCTACCCATCAAATTGTGGGATTTGCTAAAGCGATTGAAATTGCCTTATCCCAAATATTAATAGAAACTCAACGGTTAGTTCAATTAAGAGAAACCCTCTGGCAAAAATTATCAACCCTAGAAGGAATTTATTTAAACGGTCATCCGACCCAACGGTTAGCTGGAAATTTAAACATTAGTATTGACGGCGTTGATGGTCAAGCGCTATTATTAGGATTACAAACTATTATGGCCGTATCTTCCGGTTCCGCTTGTACCTCGACAAAAATCGCACCCTCCCACGTTTTAAAAGCATTAGGTCATTCCGATAGG
>DMPJ01000545.1:0-5368 GCA_003456035.1 Planktothrix sp. UBA8402 | reverse complement strand
GTTGCAGACCACAGTATTAACACAATTCAAGCCCTAAGAAAAGTCCGATCTCGTTCAACAAATATTCCGATTTTGCCTAATTAGAATCCCGTTTTTCTAGCCAGATTAAAACATCTTCTTCCGAGTCTAAATCATAGGTTAGTCCACTTTTGGGATCATAAATATGCCATTGAGCCGAACCTGAAAAATTAGAACTTTTCCAAATATAAGGATATGATTTAGTTAAAAAATTATCCGGTTGAATGGGTTGATTTAAAATTAGCCAAATTGTTTGGAAAAAACGAAATTTTTTGATTAAATTAGGATCGGAATTATCCAGTTTAAAACAGGCATCAAGATGATCAAATGTTTGTTGCTCGGATAAATTTTTAGTGCAGTAATTAACCAGCGAGTGCCAGATTTTACCTTGATAAAACCGTGATATTCCTTGTTCGGAAGAAGGTAATAAAACCGTATCAGGAATTAATTCTAATTGCCGATAAATTTGCCATTTAGTTTTCATAAAAAATACTCCTTTTAAAGAGGTTTTAGGTACTAAAAACAGCCCTGATATTTTTAGTCGGAGTATCAAGTCAGTTTCCATTGTCCTAAAACTGAACAAAAAAAGCCGTACTAGAAGACGGGGTTTAAAACCCATTTTTCTGATAAATACTTTCTCTACTGTATTCATTGTTACAGAAATTTTTAAATTTCTCAAGTGAGTGTTAAAATTTCGTGATATAGTTCTTGGCTGTTGACTCGTATAGGGGAAGTAGCCTCGCCCCTAGGACGCTAATAGGCTATATTACCAGCGAGCGGGGACGCTCGCCATACTTTATTTGAATCAAAATGTCAATACTATTAGAAATTAAACAGGTAACAGCCACTGATTTACCCCTATTAAATCAATTATATACAGAAATGGATGGAGAATTACCTCTGTCTCTATCGGATGTGGAACAAATTTTTGAGCAAATTCAGGAATTTCCCAACTACAATATTTATATTGCATGGCTTAACAGTAAACCTGTGGGTACATTCAGCTTATTATTTATTCCGATGATTTTACATAATAGCAAATCTGCTATTATTGATGCCGTTGTTGTCGCTTCCACCTATAGAAATCAAGGAATTGGTAAAGCCATGATACAGGAAGCCCTCAAACTCAGCCGCGAGGCGGGATGTTATAAAGCCATGCTTTCCTCTAATTTAAAACGGACAGCCGCCCATCAATTTTATGAGTCTTTAGGGTTTAAACAACAGGGTTGGAGTTTTAGTTTGGAACTGTAACCCAAAACTTGATATTTTAGGGTAATTTATATAAAGGTATTTTGTCTGAACACAATTAACTCCAAACATGATGAATATTATTGCTAATTTTTTGTCTAAACCTGCTCAAACTAATTCCCCTCAAGTTAAAAAAAGTGGCCGAGGAATTTATCTTAAATCTCCTCAAGAAATAGAAACCATGCGACAGTCTGGAAAAATCGTGGCTACGGTATTAAAAGAAATTTCAGAACTGGTTAAACCAGGGATGACAACGGCTGATTTAGATGCTTATGCAGAAAAACGGATTCGTTCTCTGGGAGCAACACCTAGTTTTAAAGGATATCATGGATTTCCGGCTTCTATTTGTGCTTCTATTAATAATGAAGTTGTTCATGGTATTCCTAACCGTCGGAAAGTGATTCGTACAGGGGATGTTTTAAAAGTAGATACAGGCGCTTATTATCAAGAATTTCATGGGGATTCTTGTATTACAATTGGGGTGGGTGAAGTTTCCCCAGAGGCAAAAAAATTAATTAAAATTGCTGAAGAAGCGTTATATAAAGGTATTGAACAGGTGAAAGCAGGAGCTTATTTACTCGATATTGCTGGAGCGGTTCAAGATTATACAGAAGCCAATGGTTATAAAATTGTAGAAGAATTTACAGGTCATGGAGTGGGAAGAAATCTACACGAAGAACCCTCGGTTTTTAATGCGCGTACCCATTCTTTACCTAATGTTAAATTGAAAGCGGNNATGACTTTAGCTATTGAACCTATTCTCAATGCTGGATCTCGATTTACCAAAATTTTATCAGATAGATGGACAGCCGTAACCATTGATAATGCTTTATCTGCTCAATTTGAACATACGGTTTTAGTCACAGAAACAGGCTATGAAATTTTAACTGACCGCT
The DNA here is from genome assembly GCA_003456035.1 of Planktothrix sp. UBA8402. Taxonomy (GTDB): domain Bacteria; phylum Cyanobacteriota; class Cyanobacteriia; order Cyanobacteriales; family Microcoleaceae; genus Planktothrix. Next base: position 3,206 of record DMPJ01000545.1, on the reverse strand, counting down.
CTAACATCAGTTAACATTTACCCATTACCCATTACCTATTNNATTACCCATTACCTATTACCCATTACCTATTTCTAAAATGATTCGTATTCAAACCGTTAACTATTCTGAATATTTTATAGAAATTAAAGCGATTAGATATCAAGTTTTTGAACTTGAACAAGGAGTTGATCCTAGATTAGAATTTGATGGGGAGGATGAATCAGCCCAACATTTATTAGCCTATTTAGATGATCAACCGATTGGAACCCTGCGTATCCGTTATTTAGACACAGAAAAAGCTAAAATTGAACGGTTAGCAGTTCTAGCGACCGCTAGGGGAATGGGAATTGGTCAACAATTAATGGAATGTGCCTTAGAAGCGATCGCTCAAACTTCGATTAAAATAGTGATTGTTAATGCTCAAACTTATATTAAAAATCTATATTTAAAATTGGGATTTGAAGCAATGGGAGAACCTTTTCAAGAAGCCGGAATTGACCATATTAAAATGATTAAATATTTGGGAAATAGGGAATAGGAAAAGTCGTAAATAAACCTAAATCAGAGGAGGGTTTGAAGGGACGCCACCCCTACGACAAAATCGGATAATGATCACCTCCTGACAGATTTATGATGGATTTTCCGGGCTTTTTTCTGGTGGGGAAATAGGGGCTTTTAACTCAGATTTAATAGGAGTTGGTTGTTTAAGTTTCGGAGTGGGGGACGGTTGCGGTGGAGTTTCCTCAGCTTTCTCATCTTTAGGAGATTTGATTTCCCCCTCTGGGGGAGAAGATTCAGCCATGACTAATCCCCTTTGTTTAACCCGACGAATCAATAAATTAGCCACTAATGCAGTAGCTCGGTTATCACTTTCTAAGTTAAATTCCGAGTCATCGGTGTCTATTTCTACATAACGAGACACCACTTCCATAATTTCTTTTCGCATGGCTTCCACCATTTCCGCCGATAGATCAGCCCGGTCATGGGCTAATACCAACTTCAGGCGACGTTTAGCCTCCTCTCGACTGGTTTGATTATTTCGAGGAAAAAGTCTTTCTATGAGTTCATTAATTTTCATTGGGGTTTACAGGGGGAATACAAACAGCAGCCAGATCAACAATTTAAAGATATATTTTTAGCCAACTTTAGAGGAAAGCAAACGACGCAGTTTAGCGAAAAACCCTTCTGGACGAGGGTTGAGGTCAAGGAACGCCACTTTTTCTCCTTCAATTCGACGCACCACATTAGTAAACGCCTGACCCGCTTGGGATGGGTTTGGTGATAATACTAAAGGTTCGCCTTTATTGGTGGAAACGATCACATTTTCATCATCGGGAATTACCCCAATTAAAGGAATTGCTAGAATTTCTTCCACATCCTGTACCGACATCATATCGTTAGCTTCCACCATTAAGGGCTTAATCCGATTAATTAATAACCGAATTTGTTTAACTGAATTAGCCTCTAATAAACCAATAACTCGATCCGCATCTCTAACGGCCGAAATCTCGGGAGTGGTGACAATAATTGCTTCTTTTGCCGGGGCGATCGCATTTTGAAAACCCTGTTCAATTCCCGCCGGACAATCAATGATAATATAATCATATTTGCCTTCCAACATTCCGACTAATTGTTTCATTTGATCGGGTGTAACGGCTTCTTTCATCCGGTTTTGAGCCGCAGGTAATAAAACCAAACGGGATTCTCGTTTATCTTTAACTAAAGCTTGTTCCAGGCGACATTCCCCCGATAAAACTTCCATTGCCGTATAAACAATCCGATTTTCTAAACCTAAGAGTAAGTCTAAATTTCTCAGACCAAAATCAGCATCAATTACCACAACTCTGTGGCCCCGTTTTGCCAAACTCATACCCACATTAGCGGTACAAGTAGTTTTTCCCACCCCTCCTTTTCCAGAGGTAATCACAATAACACGACTCATATTTTAAAAATTTGTATTCAGCAATAATCGATCCGGTGTTCAGAATAACTTATTTCAATCACATTTGGCGCGTCTTTACCATTCAGTTATGGCGACTGCCAAGGGCAGTTTGGACATAAACCAACGCTCAAACCCAAAGGGTAAAATCTTTTCCTCCCCATTCGTAATTCGTAATTCGTAATTCGTAATTCCTAATTCCCCATCACCCATCCAGGGTCAAAACTCTAGCCTTAGCCACTTCCCTAGCCGTACTAATCCGAATCCCGGTAGTATTTACATAGGCCACTTCCGGGTAAAACTGTTCTGGGGATGTTTCTGGCCCCCGCGCCACTTGATCAGCAATCCGAATTAACTTAGGTTCCATCTGCAAAGCCATAATTAAACTATTGCGATTACCTTTAGCCCCGGCGTGGGCATTTCCCCGCAAACGTCCCCAAATAATAATATCGCCATCGGCAATCACCGAACTACCCGGGTTGACATCCCCGACAATCACAATAGTTCCTGGGTGACGAATATCCACCCCGGAGCGCACGGTCATTTTCAGGTACAATGGCTCTGCTAAGGGGGCTGTAGCCGTCTCTAGCACGGGTTGAGCCAAGGTTTCCCGCTCCATGTCCTGATCGACGCTATAGCCCGCCATAGCTGCTGCTACTGCGGTTTGACGACGACTGGTTTTAACCCGTTTCAGTTGTAGTTGGACTTCCGTTAGCGCCTCAGCAATATCTTGGAGTTGACGCCCATCTAATAGACGATTTTCTGCTATTAGATGAACTTCGGTATAATCTTGTTCTGCGTGTTCACCTCCGTTAAGGCGATGTTTTAACTGTTGCCAGAGTTCTGTCCAGGTATGATTGAGGTTAGCATTAGTCTCGGTATCTTCACGGTTGTTTTCCGGTGGTAAAAATAACAATAACCGTCCGGCTTCGGTTTTAAACCTAACTTGTAAATTAGGATCGGTGTCTGGTGAATTGATCGGAGATTCAGATTCATTTATGATCGGTTCGGAGATTGGAACATCCAAAGACATATTTAGAAGGGAATAGGGATCACGGATTTAAGAGGATTTCACGGATTTCACGGATTTTAATCTGTGTTAATCTGCGTAATCCTTTAATTATTGTAAGCGATCAGGGACAATCCCTAATTCTTTTTTGAAGATTAATTTTCTTCCATAATTCTTGTTTAATTCGGTTCATAATTGAAGCTTCATCTAAGGTTTCTAAAATATTTTGAACCACCGCTTTTGGCCCTTCTTCTCCCCAGGATGCACCATTGACTA
>DMPJ01000076.1:632-6310 GCA_003456035.1 Planktothrix sp. UBA8402 | reverse complement strand
GCGGGTGCAACTACATCCGCTTGTAACTGTTGTTCCACTTGCTTAATTCGGGCTTGCTGAACTAACACCTGAGCCTGGGTTTTTGCCACCTTAGAAGCCGTTTCTGACTCCGATTCCGCAATCACCGCCTGTCGTTTAGTCACGGCATCTTTAACCCGTCTTTCTGCCTCAGCTTTAGCAACTTCAATATCAGTTTCTAACTTTTTCAAGGAAGTATTTTTCTGATTTTCTGCGGTTTGGATAATTGATTCGGCATGGGCTTTAGCCTCAGCAATTCGAGAATCTCTGAACAAATCCGCCCGTTGTTTTCTACCAATAGAATCCAAATATCCCACTTCATCAAAGATATTTTGAACCTGCAAGGTATCTAACACTAACCCCAACTTTTCTAAATCATCTTCTGCTTCCACCAATAAACTCTTAGCAAAAGCTAATTTATCCCCATTCACCTGTTCCGGGGTTAAACTAGCTAAAACACCGCGTAAATTCCCTTCTAAGGTTTCTTTTGCTAATTGTTCAATTTCCTTCCGACTCTTTCCTAATAACCTTTCAATGGCATTATGAATAGTTGGTTCTTCCCCGGCAATTTTAATATTAGCTACCCCTTCAACGGTTAACGGAATGCCTCCTTTAGAATAAGCATTGGAGACTTTTAACTCAATAATCATATTGGTTAAATCCATCCGAAAAGCATCTTCTAATAAAGGAATTCTAATGCTACTTCCCCCTTTCACTAAACGATAACCAACGTCTTTTCCACCTTCAACAGTGCTCCGACTTCCGGCAAAAATCAACACTTCACTGGGTTGACAAATATAGTATAGGTTGCGAATAATTAAAAATCCTGCCCCGGTTCCTAATCCTAAAACCCCTAATAATGCAATGATAATTCCCATGTTTAAAATCTCCTAAAATATGTTGTTGCGCCGTTGTTGCACTGAATCGCAATCTTAAAGATGCTATTTTGCCGATAATTTAACCCCCAAAATGTGTTCAACAGTTTCCAAAAACTGCCGGAAAATTTCAGGATAGATATTAACCACACCCGCAACAGATTTCCCATCTCCACTATCAATTACATTGATTTTTTGTAACTTAACTCGGTTAGGAACTTTAGCCGCTTCCCGGAGAATCATTTCAATTTGTTGTAAATTAAATAATTCCGAAGCATCTGATCCAGTTTCCTGCCAAACTTGATTTAATAAATCCGTTACCGTGGCCGCCGCCAAGGCATTTTCGGTTAAAGATGCCGCCTCTCCTCTTGCTCTTAATTCTTGCGCTTGACGTTGAGCATCGGCAGGTAAAACCTCATCGGATTCTAACCGTAACCGCTCTAATTCTGCCCTGACAGTTTGCAATAATTGTTCCGCTTTTGCCCGAGCTTCTTCTCCGGCTGCGGTGGTTCTTTCTTCTTCCGAACGAGCTTGTTGTTCTAATTCGGCTTTGATTTTTCTAAGTTCATTTCCCTTCTGTAAAACAATAGTTTGGGCTTGGGTTTTTGCCACTTCTGCTTGTCGCCGACAGTCGGCTTCAGTTTGTTCAGCTTCCGCCATAGCATTAGATTCTGCGATTTCCGCATCTCTAACAATTAAGGCAATTTGACGGCGACCAATGGAGTTAAGATAATCAACATCATCGGAAACACTTTGGATTTTTAAAGTATCTAATTGTAGGCCTAATTTTGATAAATCCCGGGAGACATCTTCGGCGATACTTTCGGCAAATTGTAGACGGTCTTCGTTTAATTGTTCTGGGGTTAAAGTTCCCACAACACCGCGTAAATTTCCTTCTAAGGTTTCTTTAGCAACCCGAGAAATTTCTGAACGATCTCGCTCCAAAAATCGTTCGATCGCATTTCCTACAATCTTCCGATCATTGGATATTTTAACATTAGCGATCGCCTGAATATTTAACGGAGTTCCACCTTTAGAATAGGCATTTTTAATTTCCACTCGCACGGGCATTGTCCGTAAATCCATGGTTTTAACGGTTTCTAAAATCGGAATACACATTGTCCGACCGCCAAAAATCACCCGATAACCGAGTTCCTGGCCGTCTTGATTTCGACGTTTACGACCGGATAAAATTAAAATTTCATTGGGTTTGCAAATTTGGAGAAAAGTATTAAGAAACCACAGAAAAATAATAATCCCAAAAATAGAAAGAGCGACGGGTAAAGCCGTCCCAATATTGCTGGAACTATTATTAGGAGGATTATCGGCAGTTGGAACTTGGGCAACTTCTGTAATCATCTGTGAATTGTGAATTTTGGGGATATAATCTTGGGTCATTTTACCTCCTATTAATAGGATAAATTTTTAATCTGTGTCTATTATCTGTGATCTGTTTTATATCTTACTCAATCTTAATCTTTAATTCAAGTTTTCCTCGGAAATGACTAAGACTTTATTATGACTTCTGCCAACGACAAAAACCTTATCCCCTTTTTCAAAGCTCTGGGTATCTTCGGTAATGGCGACAACATCTACCATGGATTCTTTCAGATATAATCGGACTTTACCTTTGCAGTTTTGATCAAACGGAATTTCAACGGTTCCCCATAATCCAATCATATCTTCAGATAAAATTAAACTATTGGCTTGTTGTCGGCGAAGTTTGCCTAAAATTCCCACAATTATGGTTCCAAAGCTAACTCCAATTCCTAGGGAAATAGCCAAAATTACCGCCGGAGGCAAGAGAGGATTAAGTTTTGTTAAAAGAAATCCAGTTAAACCAAAAAAACAACTCCCAAATGTCCAAAATCGGAAACTAAAAAAGGGTAAGTGAAACTCGGGTTTAGAGGATTTTCGACTTGTTCTGGATGTGAGGGTTTCTGCATCCTTTTTAGGTTCATAAAGTTCCACATCCATATCAAAATCGGAATCAAAATCGATCCCATCAAATCCAGCAAAGGCTGATAGAATCACAAAACCCCCACCAATGGCAAGACAGAATAGATACAGCGTTAGCATAATGGGGTTCCTAAATTCGGAATAACCATCGAAATACTTCTATTGTGACAAATATTGGAACTAATGTAACTATTTTTGTTCAGAAAGTTGGCGATTTGAAGCAGATTAATCAATTTGCGGATTGGTTTTGAAACTTAAGTGTTTCGACCCCCTATAACTTAATTCCAGGAGGTCAAAACCATCTCAAACTAACTGTCTTGATTAATTTGAGTAATTAATTCCTGTAATATTTGAGAGGATTGATCATTATCAATTTGGCAAGTTCCAGCATTTTGATGACCTCCTCCTCCGTATTTTAACATCAATTCTCCGATATTTGTTTGAGAGGTTTTGTTAAAAATAGATTTCCCGACAGCAAACACAGTATTTTGTTGCTTAACTCCCCATAAAACATGAATAGAAATATTGCATTCTGGGAATAAAGCGTAAATCATAAACCGATTTCCCGCATAAATAGTTGCTTCCGAACGTAAGTCTAAAACTACTAAATTTTTATGGACTTGAGAACAGCGTTTAAGTTGTTCTTTAAAATTTTCTTCATGTTCAAAATAGATTTCTACCCGTTCTTTAACATCAGGAAGTTGTAAAATATCAGCAATGGGATGATGTTTACAATAATCAATTAACTCCATCATTAATTGATAATTAGAAATCCGAAAATCTCTAAATCTTCCTAATCCCGTTCGAGCATCCATCAGAAAGTTTAATAAAACCCATCCTTCAGGATTTAAGACTTCTTCTTGATTAAATTGGGCGGAATCTGCTTGATCTACTGCTACCATCATTTCCTCAGAAATATTAGGAAATTTAGCTTTTCCCCCATAATAATTATATAAAACCCTAGCCGCCGACGCAGCGTTTGGATCAATAATATAATTTTGACTAATTATAGGATTGCGAATTGTTTCACTTAAATGATGATCAAAGGCAAGATAAACCCCTTCAACATAGGGCAAATTCGTGGTAATATCGCCATTTGTAATTTCTATTTTACCATCCTGCATATCTTTAGGATGGACAAATTTAATTTGATCAATCATATCTAAATCTTTTAACAGCACCGCACAGACTAAACCATCAAAATCACTACGGGTGACCAGTCTATATTTTTCAGTCATTGTTTTTTCCTGGGGATTGAATATTCTATTATAGTGTTTAATTTTATCGCCAATAAGTGTCAGTTTCCACCGGAGTCTAAAGTTTTTATCGTTAATACTTGGGGAGGTGTCGCATCGGGGGGATAAATTAACTCCACTGCCACCGAACGAGAACCCTGTGGAGGTAAACTTAAGCTAATTAATCCTTCCCCCTGCTGTCCTTGACGTTGGACTAAGTGAAAATAACGCTGTTGAGCTTGGCCAAAATTATCAATATAATTCAGCCGCACAGTCCCTCGAAAAAATATTTGTCCCTGGGGAGGTTCGATAAAGGTTAATCTATTGGAAGCGACGTTTTGTTTGAAGGGTGTTTGAATTGATAAACTGACGGTTTGGGATTGTTTGCCGGGGTTATATAAAGGTAAAGTGAGACTATATTGGACGCCATAATTGCCATTGGCGCGGAGGGCGGTATCGGGATAACGAGCTAATAGGGGCGCGCTTTGAACCTGTTGGGTTCCTAAAGTCGCTGTTGATACGGTACTTAAAGGATAGGAAAAAGCATAACCTCGATCGGGAATAGTTAAATAATTCATCCCCGCACGGTCTACAACCGTCCCCGTCCATTGGGAACCCACTGACACCCCGGCTACGCGACCATAGACTTTTTCCCCCGTATAGACATTTTCTCCAGGGGTAGGGACAACATCTCTGGGTTCAGCTAGGTTTGCGATATTTAAAAAATTCTGCCATTGGGCTAAAAATGATATTTGTGTAGGCAAAACCGGAGATATTGGCAACCGGGGGAAATTAGGAATCATCGGAGAAACCGCACCTGGGGAAAACCGAACTAAATTGGCTAGATGCACAGGGCCATTGGTTTGTAATCGCAGGAAAGTTGAACGGGCGCTGGCTGTTGGGATGGGTAAATTAAACAACATCTGGCTTTGTTGCGGGGGAATAATAATTTGTTCGGGAAAGCTACGTTGATGTCTTCCCCGCAAAATATCCCCCATTAACCGAGATCCTGGCCCAGAAAATACCCGACCTTGGGGGTCTTCTACCAGAGGCGGAAGTTCGATAAAGGGAGCGTCCGGTGAGGTAACATAACTGATTCCTTGGAGAATATTCAGGGTGACAGGTCGAGAACTGGGATTATATATTAACACTCCTTGATAGAGGGTTTGTTGTTTATTAATCGGACGAGCAATATGATGGGAAAAAAAGTCAAACTGTCCGCTTATAGGGATATTCAGGTGAGCATTTGTGAATTTTTTGGCAGTTTTGGGAAAGGTAGATAATAGAATTCCTTCTCCTTTAACCACTTCGGGACTATTACTATTAAAAACCGGAATTTCATTTAGTTTCCCTGGTAAAGCTCGAATTTCCTGGGTTTGGGTAATATATCGTTTTCCCTGGTTTGGGGGTGGGATAGTAATAACTTCTGCTAAAAAGAATGTGGGAATAAAAGGAAACATAGACAACTATTTCAATTCTGAAATTAAAAGTTTTACTCTATTATTAAAATGGCTGTTTAGAGAACATTTGTCAACCCACCTCCGTAGCAGTGCGAGTGTCCTCACTTGCTAACTCCACCCAAATGCGATCG
>DMPJ01000076.1:0-460 GCA_003456035.1 Planktothrix sp. UBA8402 | reverse complement strand
AGTGCGAGTGTCCTCACTCGCTAACTACAATAATAAGCACTACAAAAATATCCTTTACCTGTTTATGTATGAGTTTTTCATTTATTCCCCCATAATATGTACAACCAATTCCCTGGTATAACGATGACGTCGATGTTCCCAGAGATAGATTCCTTGCCAAGTTCCTAATAGTAACCGTCCTTCAAAAATAGGTATTTGTTCAGAAGTATGGGTGAGAATAGTCCGAATATGGGCGGGCATATCATCTGGCCCTTCAGCATCATGTATATAATAATTACCTTCAGGAACTAACTTAGAAAGGAAGTTCTCTAAATCCCTTAAAACATCAGGATCAGCATTTTCTTGGATAATTAAACTCGCCGAAGTATGACGTAAAAATAAATTACAAATTCCAATTTTTATCCCAGAATTGTTAACAACTTCCTGCACATAAGCGGTAATTGTAGAAAAAGATTTTCCA
>DMPJ01000367.1 GCA_003456035.1 Planktothrix sp. UBA8402 | reverse complement strand
GCTTATGCTTTTCCAGAGTTACGCTGTACTTTTGGAGGAGTATCTATTGTTCCAGATGTTACCGTATTTCGATGGGAAAGAATTCCTTTATTACCATCGGGAAGAATTGTTAATCGATTTGAAATTAATCCTGACTGGTCAATTGAAATACTTTCTCCTGAACAAAGCCAAACTAAAATTTTAGGTAAATTATTGCATTGTTTAAGTCATGGGACTGAGTTAGGATGGTTAATTGATCCTGAAGCAGAAAGTATTTTAGTAGTATTTCCAGGTCAAAGAGTTGAATTATATCAAGGTGGAACAAAATTACCTATTTTATCAGGAATTGAGTTAGAATTAACAACGGAGATGGTTTTTAGTTGGTTGAATTTGAGTTAACTTGAAAAAAGCGATCGCTAACAAAGCAGAATTATGGTTAAATATAAAATAGCTGAAATATTGATTTTTTGACTATGACTAACTCCCTGGAACTTCCCCCGTTAAATACAGATACCATCTGGGCAATTATCAACGAAGAAATTGATGATGCTATCGTTAATCAATTGGTTTGGTATTATCTGGGATATCGGTATAATTCTGAAACAAATCAATGGGATGGGACGAATGCTGATCCAAATTGGCAAGAAGAATATCCCACACCTCCTGATTTTATTGATAGTCGTCCCGCAACGGTAAAATTAACTCGTTCTATTCCCGCAGAGAATAAACAAATGCTCAAGGAAGAACTAGGTTTTAAAGGTTATAAAATAGGAGAATTTAACCCTAGAGATACTCGACGAGCAACGATGGCTAATTGGTTATTATCCCAAATGAAAGAAATGAAATTAATCTAAAAATCAGGGAGAATTAAAAGATTAAAATTATAATTGCTTATCCTTAAATTGGAGGTTCATCACGACTATTAGTAGAGCGAAGGCGGCTTAATCTATTGGTTGCCCATTTTGCCATTTCTTGAACTTCAGGATCAGGATCATCGACCGCTCGTTGTAAAATTTGACTCATTTGTGTAGCTAAATCATAAATTCGAGTTAAATCTCTAATCGCATTTTTTCTAACTTCTGCATTTTCATCTTGAAGGGATAAACTTAAAGCCCGGTTCAGAGGTTTTAAGGTGCGACTTCCGATTTCTGAAAGGGCGGCTAAAACCAAACTGCGTTGATTAGAATCGGAATTAGTTAATAACTCTAATAAAGGCTGAATAGCTCTGGAATCTCCTACTTGAGCGAGTTCCCAAATAGCATTATTCCTAATATTTGGGTTAGTTTGTTTTAAATCATTAATCCATTGTTCCTGTTCATCTAGTTTAGGAGGATAAATATTAGCTGTATCTGTTATTGGGGGATTTACCGCCGTCGAGTTTGCGGATGGAGTCGATTTTTCTGATCTGGTATCGGTTTGAGAAACTTGTAATGCGGCGTCTCGATAACCATTTTGTGCTAAGGACGCAGCAGGTTGATCTTTTTGGATGACGGTAGAGGCGGTTGGCGTCCCCTGTNNATCTTAACTTGTACGGATGGGGGTGGGGGAGGTTGGGTTTGTTGGGGTTTAGGCTGAGATTCCGTTAAGGTTTGCGCCTGAATATCGACGACTGCACCTTCTTCGTCATCAGGAGGACTCATCAGCCGAATTAAGATTAAAATGGCTCCCCCGGTAACAATTAAAGCTCCTACCCCTAGAATTAACCATTTTGAGGGCAGACGGAATCCTGATTTTTTAGGTTGTGGCGGTGTTTTCGAGTCTTTTTTAGTTGGTTTCTCCGGGTTGGTTTGAGCGATTTGCCAGGATAAATCGGAACCCGCGAAGGGTATGGTAGAGAGAGGTTTGGTTGTGTCGCTCAGGTGTTGGGTTTTGTTCTCCACCTGCGCAATAGCCTTGCCACTGAAGCCGGAAGTTCCACCCCAGTAGGCAATACAGACAAATATAAATAGGGTCAGGCGATAAAAAGGAGCCATGAAACTCAATCAATTTTGTGATTGGCTAGGGTGGATATTAATTTAATCAATCGTTTTGTTAGTTTAACCTGTGCTGTAAGAAACCTGATAAAAATGATTGCAGATGGCAAGTCCCAAGAACGCAAATTTATTGCCACTGAACCCCTATTTTTGGCGGGAGAACAGGCTGAATATCAAGTCTGGACGGCGATTTGTCAAAGCTTTGCCCAACGAGATTGTATTGCTTATTGGCGCTATCCGATTTTCTCGAAACTGGGAAGGTTTCGCAAGGAACCTGATATTTTAATTGTAGATGCAGAATTGGGATTAATTATTATTGAGGTGAAATCAATAACAATTGAGCAAATTCTTGGGATTACAGGTCATCTTTGGGAACTACAAGAATATTATACCACTAAAGCTAACCCTTATCAACAGGCAGAACATCAATTGTTTGCCTTATTAGATTATTGCAATTTAGAAGAAATCCTACGTCAACAGGTTCCGGGTCGTGTATTAGTCGCCTTACCTCGGATTCTTGAATCTAAATGGCAACATCGGGGATTTGATCTTTTACCTAGTTGTCCTCCGATTTTATTTAATCATCAATATCATAATTTAATTGAACAAATTATCAAAGCACCGTTAGTAACAAAGGGGGGAGAACTTTCTCAGGAACAATGGCGGGTGTTAAAGGCAGTAATTAGTGGAACGCCGTTATTTCGGGTGCCGAGTCGTCGATTTTATTTGAGTCCAACGGATTATTTAAAACCATCTTTAACCCGAAGTGCAGTATTAGCAATTGTTAGACAACGAATTTCTGAATTAGATTTACAACAGGAACAAATTGCCAAAGTTATTCCCCCTGGGCCACAACGAATTCGAGGAGTTGCGGGTTCAGGAAAAACCGTATTATTATGTCAAAAAGCCGTCCAAATGCACCTCAAATATCCGAAATGGGATATTGTATTAGTGTTTTTTAGTCGCAGTTTATATGAGCCAATTTTGCAACAGGTAGAGCAATGGTTAAGGCGATTTAGTTGTAATCAAATTAGCTATGATAGTCAGAATTCTAAATTAAAAGTTCTCCATGCTTGGGGAGCAAAAGATCAACCGGGTTTTTATCGCACAATTTGTCAAGCTGCGGGAGTTTGGAGTCAAAGTGTACAACAAACGACTCGTTTAAAAGCTAATGAATCTTTAGCAGAAGCTTGTTTACATTTATTAAAATCCGCAACAATTCCGACTATTTTTGATGCAGTTTTAATTGATGAAGGTCAGGATTTTATGGTGGATGATGATCTGAAGTTTGAGGGAAAACAGCCTTTTTATTGGATGGCATATCAAGCTTTACGTCCGGTTAGTATGACCGAGGGAAATAGTTCTGAAATTCCCCAAAAACGCTTAATTTGGGCTTACGATGAAATCCAAAGTTTAGAGAGTTTAAAAATTCCAACGGCGAGTGAATTATTTGGGGATGAGTTGGGACAATTAGTAACAGGAGAATATGGTAATGGGATTAAAAAAACTGAGATTATGTCTCGATGTTATCGAGTACCTGGGGAAATTTTAACCGCCGCCCATGGCATTGGTTTGGGATTATTACGTCCCCAAGGATTATTAACGGGAATGAGTTGGGCAGAAGATTGGGAAAATCTGGGTTATCAAGTGATTTTACCTAATTCAAAATTAACAGAAAAATATTCCTTAAATTCTCAAATCAAACTCGGTGAAACTATTGTTATACATAGTTCTGAGCAAAATTCTCCTAACCCGGTTTCCCAGTTATGGAAACAACCAATTAATTGAATTTGAAGCCTATAATTCTCGTTCAAAAGAATTAATTAATTTAAGCGATCGCCTGATTTATAACTTAAAAATTGATGGGTTGCGTCCCAGTCGAGAAATTTTAGTAATTGTTTTAGGTATCGGTGGGGAAGCGATCCAACTGCAAACCTATATTGCTAACTTTTTAATCCAACAAGGAATTGATATTTTTATTCCCGGAACACCGGATTACAATATGCTAAAACCAAGTTATAATAATGGTCATGCTAATCAATTTTGGTGTGAAGGAGGAGTAACAATTTCTCGGATTCATCGGGCGAAAGGACATGAAGCAGATATGGTCTATATTGTCGGTTTAGAGCAAATTGCGATCGCTGAAAATAATCTCAATTTTCGGAATCAATTATTTGTCGCCATGACTCGTTCTCGGGGTTGGTTGAGATTAAGCGGTTTAGGTTCTTATCCTCTCTATGAAGAATTAGCACAGGTGATCAAAAGTGGAAATAAATTCACTTTCCCGTTGATATTTTCACCCCAAAGAGATATTAGTATTAGCGATGGTGGGGAAATTATGCGAAGATATAAAAATGGCGATCGCAATTTTCAAGGAGCAAACCTATCATTTCTTGATTTAACTGGAGTTAATTTAAGTCATGCTAATTTAATTGGAGCAAATCTTCAAAATGCCAATCTCACCCATGCCAACTTAAATTACGCTAAATTAGTAGTAGCAAATTTAAGTCATACTGAAATGACAGGTGCTAACTTACAGCGAGTCAAGTTAGTTGGCGCTAATTTACAACATACTCTACTGAATTCTTGCGATTTGAGACGAGCAGATCTCAGCGATGCCGATTTGAGTCAAGCGCAATTAATTAGTGCTAATTTAAAAGATGCTAATTTAAGTGGCGCCAATCTAACTCAGGCTAATCTTTCCCGCGCGAATCTTCAGGGTGCTGTTCTCCATGAGGTAAACTGCACAGAAGCGATTCTGACGGGGGCGATATTACCCGATGGAAAGATATTTGCGCCCAACCCGGAAGAAACATCGCTGATCAACTATGATTAAAAGAGTTTAGAATTGGGGTAATCCGTTGTCGGTTGTTTATTAACCCTCAACCATTAATCCTCAATAACTTTGTAACTTGCCTTTCTTAACCGATAATAACTCAACTAATTACTGTTTATTACCCCGCAATTCTTTCCGGTTTCGATAAGCGAGAATTACGTTATGATCACTCTACCTGGCTATCAGATTCTTAACCCTATTTATAACGGTTCGAGAACACTCGTTTATCGTGGAATTCGTTTGTCTGATCAGATCCCGGTTGTGATTAAAATGTTAAGAAGTGAATATCCAACAGTAGCCGACCTGATCGAATTTAGGAATCAATATCGGATTGTAAAAAACCTGAATATATCGGGAATTGTTCCCATCCTTGATCTGGAACCTTATTGTAATGGATTTGCCTTAATTATGGAGGATCAAGGTTATATTTCCCTAGCAGATTATTGGGTAAATCGAGAATTAACCTTGAGTGAATTATTAAGAATTGGAATTAAAATTACCAAGATTTTAGAACAGTTGCATCAAAATCGAATTATTCACAAAGATGTTAAACTGCAAAATATTTTAGTTCATCCAGAAACTCTCAAAATTCAACTGATAGATTTCAGTATTTCTACCAAACTTAATCAACCAAATCAAGAAATTTTCAATTCCCAAGGGTTAGAAGGAACCTTAGCTTATATGTCCCCTGAACAAACGGGACGAACCCATAGAGGAATTGATTATCGCACAGATTTATACTCTTTGGGAGTAACATTATATCAATTATTTACTCGAAAACTTCCATTTCAATCTGCTGATCCTTTAGAGTTAATTCATGCCCATTTAGCCCTATTGCCTTTACCTTTAATTAAAATTAAACCTACTTTATCCGTGATGTTAAATAATATCATTTTAAAGTTAATGGCTAAAAATCCAGAGGAACGTTATCAAACAGCATTAGGACTGCGACATGATTTAGAATTATGTTTAGAACAGTGGGAAAATATGGGAGATATTCCTATGTTTCCCTTAGCAACAATGGACTTAAATGATTGCTTTATTATTCCCGATAAATTTTATGGACGGGAACAAGAACTAGCTCGTTTAAGTTCAATATTTCCAGATATTCAATCAAAAATTATTGTAATTACAGGTCAATCAGGAATTGGAAAATCTGCCCTAGTTAAAGAATTTTATCAAAAAAATCTCCAAAATCAAGGTTATTTTATATCAGGTAAATTTGATCAATTTAAAAATAATATCCCCTTTTGGGGATGGGTACAAAGTATTAAACAATTAGTTCAACAACTATTAACAGAACCCCCGGATAAAGTTGAAGATTGGAAAACCAAACTGATAGAAGCATTGGGGGATAAAGCACAGGTTTTGATTGATGTTATTCCCCAACTTAAATCTTTATTAAACCAGCAATATTCGGCAAATGAATCAGAGGGAAATATTGATCAAAATCAGTTTAATCGTTTAATCCTAAAATTAATACAAGTTTTTGCTCAACCTCCCCATCCCTTAATCATTTTTTTAGATGATTTACAATGGGCAGATATGGAGTCTTTAAGATTAATTCAGGTATTGATGAGTCCTGAAAATAATCTGTCTAATTCGTCTCAAAACTTAGTCTTAATTTTAGCCTATCGGGATGAAGAATTAGGAGAAGCACATCCTTTAATAGAAACCTTACAAACCTTACAAAATTCAGAAATTCCTATTGTTCAAATTGGTTTAAATTCTTTAGAAGAATCTGCCATTAATCAAATGATAGCAGAAACATTAGTTTGTTCCTTAGAAATAGCTAAACCTCTAACGGAATTAGTCAGTCAACAAACCCAAGGAAATCCTTTTTTTGTCCGTCAATTTCTCCAATCTTTATATACAGAAAAACTGATTTGGTTCTATCCACCTCAATCTTCCCTAGGTAATCAGGATTTACTCGGAGGTTGGCAATGTGACTTAACTGAAATTAAAACTCGTTTTGTTAATCCTAATATTTTAGATTTAATTCTTCATAAATTGCAACAATTACCAGAATCAACCCAGGAAATTTTAAAATTTGCCGCCTGTTTAGGTCATCAATTCAATGCTTTTGATTTAGCCACGGTAACGGAAACATCCTATGTAGAAACATTAAAAGCCTTAGAAACTGCTTCCCAGGCGCAATTAATTGTGATTATTAGAGAGATTTATCCATTTTATCCCCTAGAAACTGGGGTTACTTTGGGTTCACAATTTGATCCTGATGAAACTTTGCTCCTGTTACAATCGGGAATTGATCAATATAAATTTATTCATGATCGCATTCAACAAGCCGCCTATCTTTTGATTCCAAGTTCTCAACGACAAACGACCCATTTAAAAATAGGAAAGTTATTATTGAATCAAATTGAACAACAGTTCAATCAACCTTTAGATACTATTTTAACAGAACTTTCACCAGAAATTTCATTAAATATTATTAATCAGTTAAATTTAGGAGTAGGTTTAATTAAGGATCAAAAAGAACGTCATCAATTAGCATTATTTAACTTAATAGCAGGACGAAAAGCCAAAATAGCCACCGCCTATCCCACGGCAATTGGACATTTAATTATTGGGATGGGATTATTAGCAGAAAATAGTTGGGAAACTGACTATCAATTAACCTTAGAATTGTATACAGAAGCCACGGAAATTGCTGATCTAAGTGAAGATTTTGAACATTTGGATGATTGGGGTAAGATTGTATTAGAACAAGCTAAAACCTTATCGGATCAAGTTAGAATTTATCAATTATTGATTGAATCTTATAGAAGCCAAAAACAAGATCAAAATGCTGTTAATCTTGCTTTAGCAGTTTGTGAAAAGTTAGGTGTTAATTTTAACGATAATTCCAGTTTAGAAAATTGGCAAGAATTAAAGCAAAATTTTATTAATTATTTAGCCGGAAGAAATCCTTTAGAATTATTGGATTTACCCGAATTATCCGATCCTAATTTAATTAATTTATTTACAATTTTGACCTCGGCTTTTCCTTCAGCTTACGTTACTATTCCCGAACAATTTCCATTTTGGGTTTTAAAATTAGTGAATTTATCCTGTCAACAGGGAAATACAGCTTTATCAGGTTTAGTTTATGCAGCTTTCGGATTCATTCTTTGTAGCCAAGGAGAAATTGAATTCGGGAATCAAATGGGAGAATTAGCTTTAGAATTATCATCCAAAATGGGGAATTATGATTTAAAGATAAACGTTCAAAAACTGGTTTATACCTTGATTAAACCCTGGAAATACCCATTAAAACAGCTTTTATCTCCTCTGCAAATTTACTCTTTTCAAGCTCAAGAACTTGGAAATATTGATCAATCTTATTCTCTGGCTAAATCCTATATTGAAATAGCTGATCTGACCGAAAAAGATGTATCTGAACTTGAGTTAGAAGTGGCTGATTTCTTAAATCAGTTTCAAGATTTAAAATCTGCATCAGAACTATTTATGTTCAAAATATATCATCAAAACTTACAAATTTCAAATGGCAAATTAGCTCAAAAAGATTTATTAGATATTAAAATTTATCCCGAAAACTGGACAAGAGAAGTCAGTGAAATTGGGCATTCTCCCCAAGAAATTCCGTTTCAATTGGCTTTAAATATAATGGTTTTAACTTATAGATTAGGACAATTTCAACAGGCGCAAGAGTGGTGTCAGCAAGCTGAATTATATTTAGATGAACAAACTTATTTGATTTTATTGCCGATTTTTTACTGCTATCAATCTTTAATTAATCTAGNNTAGCCATATATTGCGAATTTTCTTCTACTCACAAACAGCAAGTTTTAGAAAAAGTAGCTGGAAACCTAGAAAAATTAAAAGTTTATTCAAATTTAAGTTCAGGGAATTTTGCCCATTATTTTTATTTAGTGCAAGCCGAATATGACCGGATTCAAGGCAATTATGTTAAAGTGATGGAAGCACTAGAACAAGCTATTAATCTTGCTAAAACCCATGAATTTATCCATGAAGAAGCCTTGGGTTATGAATTAGCTGCTAAATTTTATTTAGATTGGGGAAAAGAAAAAATTGCTAGAGTATACTTGATTGATGCCTATTATGGTTATGCTCATTGGGGTGCTTTTGCTAAAGTTAAGGATTTAGAATCTCGCTATCCTCAACTGTTAAACTCTATTTTAGAACAAATTATCGTTTCAAAAACTGGAGTAACAATTAGTACAAATCCCGAAGAAACGATTGTATCTAGTAGTAATGGAGGTTCGGCTGCTCTTGATTTAGCGACGGTGACAAAAGCCTCTCAAGCCCTATCTCAAGAAATAGATTTAGAGCAACTTTTGAGGCGGTTAATTAAAGTGGTAATTCAAAATGCCGGAGCCGAAAAATGTTGTATTATTTTATCTAAATCCGAAAAATTAGTGATTGAAGCGATCGCTAGTTTAAATCCTTTAAATCGAGAATCAATTGAGATTCATTCCCTATTAAAATCCCTACCTGTAGAGGAGAGTGAAAACCTACCTCTTTTGATTCTCAATACCGTAATTCAAACCCAAGAGTTTGTTATTTTAACAGATGCTCGTCAAGAACATCAATATCGTAATGATCCCTATCTAGTAAAACATCAACCCAAATCTATTTTAATTACTCCGATTCAAAATAGAGGGAAATTGATTGGAATTCTGTATCTTGAAAATAACTTAACAACCGCAGTGTTTAATCCAGAAAGATTAGAAGTTCTAAAAATTCTATTTTCTCAAGCAGCAATTTCCATTGACAATGCTAAACTCTATTCTCAAGTTAGAAATAATGAACGACAGATGACACAATTTTTAGAGGGAATTCCCGTTGGTGTTGCTGTTTTAGATCCCACAGGAAAGCCCTATTATATCAATCAAAAAGCCCAGGAATTGCTCAAAACCAAAGTTATTCCAGGGGTTGTCTGTGAAGCCTTATCTAATATTTACCAAGCCTATCTCAATGGGGTTCAAAAATATCAATCCCATCCATCTATTCCCGATAATAATTTATCTAATTCTCCGCGAGATACAACCTTTATTTTAGAAGTAAATCAAGGGGATGAAACCATTCTGATTGAAAATTGGGTAACACCTACCTATGACGAACAAGGGGATTTAGCCTATGCTATTCTCGCGTTTCAAGATATTACAAAACGTCAGCAAACCGAACGAGCTTTAAGACAAGCTGAAGAAAAATATCGCAGTATTTTTGAAAACGCCAGTGAAGGCTTATTTCAAACCACACCCACCGGACGTTATATTAGTGCAAATCCTGCCTTAGCTAAGATTTTAGGCTATGATTCTCCTTGGGATTTGATGTCAATGATTACCAATGTTCAAGAAGAAATTTATGTTGATTGTGAACGCCGACAGGATTTTAAGCGCTTAATTGATCAACAGGGAGAAGTTTCAGGATTTGAATTCAAAGCCTACCGTAAAGATGGCGGTATTATTTGGATTTCAGAAAATGCCCGGGCGGTCTTTAATGAACAGAATGAATTACTATATTATGAAGGATTTGTTGTTGATATTACCGAAAGAAAACAAGCCGAAGAAGAACGAATTCAATTTGTGCAAAGACTCTCAGAATTGAATCTTCATTTAGATGAAGCCTTAGATTCTGAATTTGAATTAACCGACGCGGCGGCGCGATTTGTTCCCCATGAATTTCTATCTTTTTTAGGGTATGAAAGTATTGTGGAAGTGCAGTTAGGAGCGGCAGTTCAAAAAGAAATGTCGATTTTATTTGCCGATATTCGGGATTTTACCAGCCTTTCCGAAGATATGACTCCCGAAGATAATTTTAAATTTATTAATGCTTTTTTAAGCCGGATGGAACCTGCAATTGTAGATAATTATGGTTTTATTGATAAATATATTGGAGATGAAATTATGGCATTATTTGGCGGCTCTGCTGATGATGCTGTGCGGGCTGGAGTTGAGATGATTAGCCGATTAAATGAATATAATCAAACCAGACAACGCCCTGGACGTCCCTCGATTAGAATTGGAGTTGGAATTAATACCGGGGGATTAATGTTAGGAATTGTGGGCGGTAAAAATCGCCTCGATAGTACGGTAATTAGTGATTCTGTGAATGTGGCTTCTCGAATTGAAAATTTAACCAAAAATTATGGCGTTTCTTTATTAATTACCCATTGGACTTTTATGGCTTTAGAAGATGCCAACCAATACGCGATTAGAATTATTGATCGAGTTAAAGTTAAAGGTAAATCTAATGCGGTAACAGTATATGAAGTGTTTGATGCAGATTTACCTGAGATTAAAGCCGGAAAATTAATTACAAAAACTACCTTTGAATATGGATTAATGCAGTATTATTTGGAACATTACTCAGAGGCGGCGAAGTTATTCCAAGAATGTCTGGATCGCAATCCCACGGATCAAGTTGCCCAAATTTATTTAGAACGGTGTTTATCGAAAATGTCCTAATAATTTGATAGGATTTGGAACATCCTTTGCTTATTTACTATCACCTATTATGAGCGATCTGTATATTTCTTGGACAGAATACCATCAGAAAATTGAAACTTTAGCTACAAAAATTTATCACTCTCAATGGCAATTTAATCAAATTGTCTGTTTAGCCAGGGGAGGGTTGCGAGTTGGGGATATTATCTCTCGGATTTTTGATCAACCGATGGCAATTTTATCGACATCATCCTATTATGGAGCCGGGGGTAAAGTTCGAGGAGAAATTAAACTTGCTGAACACTTAACCATGACGACAGAAACCTTGGGAAGTCAGGTTTTATTAGTTGATGATTTAGTCGATTCTGGAATTAGTTTACAAGAGTCTATCGGTTGGTTAAAATCTCGTTATCCCCATATTAAAGAGATAAAAACAGCCGTTATCTGGTATAAAAGTTGTTCAGTTATGGCTCCCGATTATTATATAGATTATCTGAGTGATAATCCTTGGATTCATCAACCCTTTGAATGTTATGAAAATTTTAATTTAGCCGAGTTAGAATCGCGGGGTTAAAAAACATATTATTGCCTGTTCCGGTGTTACCTGTTCCCTGATAGATTGTAAAATCTTAATTTTACCCTGGGAAAGTATTTGATTTTTTTCCCAATTGGGGCGTACAATTCTAAAATATTGTGTTATCTTTAAAAGCATAAACACTGAACGAATTAAACCGTTTAGGGATCTAAGGAGGTGATGCCCATGATTGCAGGTAGTAAACCCATGGGTCGCCTGATTGGAAAATGCCGACTGTGCGCCGGGGCTGTCCTCTAGTGCCAAGTCTGTGTTCTGTTAGGACACTTGTTGACCTAGATAACCGGACTTATTAGAGTGATCTTCCGGCAGTCAGGTTCCAATTCAGGAGACCCGCTATTACCGCTCTTACCCGATATAGCAACGGCTGAAACCATTGCTGGGTGAGAGCGGATAGTCTTTTTAATAATTAGTTTATTGATTTTTATCCCAAATTATCTAATGGTTGCACTACTAAGTCCGAGCAAAATTCAAGAACTTGCCGCTCTAGTCCCTGACTGGAAAATTGAAGGTAAGCATTTAATATTAGTCAAAACATTTAAAGATTTTATTCAAGCCATTGAATTTGTTAATAAGCTAGTTGAACCCTCTGAAACTGCTAAACATCACCCAGATTTAGAAATTTCCTACAATCAAGTCACAATTAGGTTAACAAGTCATGACGCTGGGGGCTTAACAGAAAAAGATTTTACCCTAGCGCAACAAATTTCGGCACTGGGTTGATAATAAATACAGTGCTGATTTCTTGTACAATAAAATATTGCATTCTCCTTTGCCCTATCCCATAATTTGAATTCGCAGCTTTGGCTGTGTGGAAAAGAGATGATTTTTAATAACCCCAAGTTCTTCCCTGAATTTGATGAACAAGCCGAACTAATTGAGAAACTTCTTGATATTGGTACGGCTTTATCGGGAACTGAAGATTTAAGTTCCCTGCTGAATTTAATTTTAACAAAAAGTCGTGAAATTACTTCGAGTGACGCGGGAAGTGTTTATCTTCTTGATCACAGTGATAACACATCAAAGTTGCTGTTCAAAATTGCTCAAAATGAGTCTTTACCAAATTTATCTTTTAAGGAATTTGCCATCCCTTTAACTCCTCGAAGTTTAGCCGGATATGTGGCTTTAAATTCGGTTTCATTAAATATTCCCGATGCTTATGATTTACCAGAAGATAAACCGTATCAACTTGATCGCAGTTTTGATGAAAATATTAGTTATCGTACCCGTTCAGTTTTAGTTGTTCCGATGCAAAACCGAGAAGGGGAAGTAATCGGGGTGTTACAATTAATTAATCGCAAAGTCAACCCCGAGATCAAGATTACCTCAGAAAATGCAGTAGAAGTTACACAATCTTATTCTAAATGGGAGGAGCGAATTTTGCGATCGCTGGCTTCCCAAGCAGCTATTTCTATTGAAAGAAATCATTTACAAGAAAGTATTGAACATCTGTTTGAGGGGTTTGTTAAAGCGTCGGTAGAAGTGATTGAAGCCAGAGATCCCTGCACCTGTGGTCACTCAGAACGAGTAGCAGAATTAGCAGTCCGTTTAAGTCAAGAAATCAATCATGTTAACTCCGGTTCCTTAGCTACAATTGCTTTTAGTGAGCGTCAACTGCAAGAACTTCGCTATGCGGCATTATTACATGATTTTGGAAAAGTCGGTGTTCCAGAAGCAATTTTAACCAAACCAAAAAAACTCTATCCCCGTCAATTAGAAGTCATCCGTCATAGATTTGCCTTGGCTCAACGCACATTAGAAGTAGAATCCATTCAGAGAAAATATGAACATTTATTGCAGCATTCCGCCCAAAAGCTACCGCAGGAAGAAGACTGTATATTCTGTCAATCTCTGCAAGAATCGGATCAAAAATTATCGCAATCAGTGACTAAATTAAGCCAATATTGGAGTATTTTATTAGAAGCAAATGAACCCAAAGTATTAGCAGAAACCCCTTTAAATCAACTGCGAGAAGTAGCACAAATAACCTACAGGGACTTAGATGGAGAAATGAAACCTTTATTAACTCCAGAAGAAATCGATCAACTATTAGTCCATCAAGGAACTTTAACCCCAGAAGAAAGAGAAATTATTGAATCCCATGTTAGTTATACTTACGCATTTTTAAAACAAATTCCTTGGACAAATGATTTAAAAAATGTTCCAACTATTGCCTATCGACATCATGAAAAACTGAATGGAACTGGATATCCCCTAGGGTTAAAATCCCCTGAGATTCCGATTCAAGCTCAAATTATTACGATCGCAGATATTTATGATGCCCTAACTGCTGGTGATCGCCCTTACAAAAGCGGATTACCCACAGTTACAGCCTTAAAAATTCTACAACAAGAAGCCTCTAAAAACACAATTAATGCCGATTGTTTAGAAATATTTAAACAACGGAAAGTTTATGAAGTCTTAGGACATAGTATTGATGTAGTCATGGAATTAGCCTAGAATATTATCGTTGAATACTGCGCGGATCAAGAGCATCCCTCAAGCCATCTCCTAATAAATTAAAGGCTAAAACCGTTAAAATAATTAAAATTGCGGGCGGCCAAATTAACCAAGGTTGTAAGAGTAAAATTGAGGCATTGGTGGCAGAAGAAAGTAAATTTCCCCAAGAGGGATCAGGTTGTTGAATTCCTAATCCAATTAAACTTAAAACCGATTCTGAAATAATAAAACCCGGGATGGATAAGGTGGCAGAAATAATTAAATAGGTGGCAGTTTGGGGCAAAACATGACGAGTAATAATATACAAAGGACTTGCCCCAATTGCCCTTGATGCTTGCACAAATTGTTGTTCCTTAATTGATAAAACCTGCCCTCGAATCACCCGCGCTAAACCGGCCCAAGTAATAAAAGAAATAATCACCACAATTAATAAAAAACGCTCGGTACTTGTGATTTCGGGTGGTAATACTGCTGCTAATGCTACTAATAAATATAACCCTGGAATGATCATTAAAACTTCAACTATTCGCATAATTAAGCTATCTAACCATCCCCCAAAATAGCCAGAAATTCCTCCAATAATCATTCCTAACGGGAAAGAAATCATAATTCCAACTAATCCAATACTGAGACTAATTCGACCTCCATAAACAATCCGACTAAATTGATCCCTTGCCTGTTCATCCGTGCCGAGTAAGTTAATTTTTCCGGCTCCCACAGTTCCGAATAAATGACGATCAAAAGGTAGTATTCCTAGAATTTTATAGGGTTCTCCAGGCACAAATAATCGCACTGGACTAGGCTGACTTTTATCAAGATTAATTTCACGTTTTCCGGTTTCAATATCAACTGGGCCTTGAGTTGTGGGATAGACATGGGGGCCAATCCATTGCTCTTTTTGATCATACCAATAAATTTGAGTTGGTGGCAATAAAGAAGCGTTAAGTTGCGATTCATAAGGGCTATAAGGAGCCACAAAATCCGCCACAATTACCACTAGATAAAATAACAGTAAAATTCCGGCTCCAGC
>DMPJ01000271.1 GCA_003456035.1 Planktothrix sp. UBA8402 | reverse complement strand
TTCCCGAGAAATCGGGTTTCTGAACCAAAAATCTTGATTTTAGTCAATAAATAACGGTCAGAAACCCGATTTATTGGCCTAAACGGAACTAGGGTTATGATATAATTAATGACATTTAAAAAGAAATTGTTGTATTCATAATAGTTGCAATTTGCTAATAATATATGTTATAATATGAATTTAAGAGTTATTCTTTGTTGCTAAAATCGTTTCCTTGTAGAGACATTGTAAACAAAGTCCCTACAATCTTAATATTAACTAATCACTGGCACGGGCAGGGAAATTCCTAACCATTGGATAAAACGATCTAGTTCAAAATGTTCTTCCATTAGTTGATTGATAGCAGCAACTTTGATCGGTTCATGAAGACGAACTTGACCAAAAGTCCGATCAATAATTTCTACGGTGGCTAAAGTGTCTAAATCAACCGAGAGAACTGGAACTTCTAAATCGATCGCCCGACTTAATACCATTGGTGCGGGGGGAAGTTGACCTGTGAGGATCAAACAGTGAGTAGATTTTTCTAAAGCCGCCAGTTGAATATCCGTGCGATCGCCTCCGGTAACCACAGCCATATTCACAGATTTATCAAAATACTTCATAGCAGAACTGACATTCATGGCGCCGACACTGAGACTTTCTACCATCAAATCTAAGCGTTCATGAGAACAAAGAACCTGCGCTTTTAAATGTTTAACTAACTCTTTCACAGTGACACTGCGGAGGATAGGATTTCTGGGTAAAACCCCAAATACTGGAATACCTTGTGCTTCTAAAAACGGTTGTATTTGAGTAGTTGTAACTTCCATTTCTTCTGGGGAAACATCATTAATAACAATTCCTAATAAGCGATCGCCTAAACGTTGTTGAGCGTACAGTAAATCATCTAATGCCAAGAGAGAATGCAAACGGGCGACTAACAATACGGACGCATCTAGTTGATCGACCATTTGAGGAACAGACAAACCAAATAAAAGTCCTTCTTGCAATGTTCTCGGCCCTTCAAGTAAAATCAAATCACCGGAGGATTTTTGTTGATAGGAGGCCAGAGATTCACTATATTTAACCGAATCTTCCCCTTGCAAACGCCGATAAATTGTGGTTTCATCCAGGGTTAAAATCGGAATTCGCAGTTGTTCTTGAGACAATTTTAAGGTTTGAGCCACAAACTGAAGGTCAGCATCAAAAGATTCATCCTCATCGCTGATCTCGGTAGCTAAAGGCTTACCATAAACAATATTTAAACCTTTCTTCTGAAACAGATGACCCAGACCCAGGGCAATTGCTGATTTACCAGTGTAAGGCTCTGTTGACCCGATTAATATGGACTTGACAGATTCAGGCACGAAATTTACTCCTCAATTTGTGATTGATTAATTCAACAAATGATGACATTTTCCCCAGTTAGACTGAATCCTTAAAACACTCTTGGTGATCAGGCTTTTCAAAGGAAATGGGCATCGGTTTAACAATAGCCTTTCTATTGTAGAATGAATCTTTAATTAATGATCCAAATGCAAAAGTTTTTTGTAGAAATCTTGAGAAAAATCAACTGTACGAGTCCGGCTAAAATTTTGCAGAACTTCAATTAAATACTTAATAAACTCATGGTTAGACAGGATCACTTCATAACTGAGATCGGCATTCCCATCAAACTGCACCCGACAACGGGTTAAATCGGCGGGTAAAGAGGAAACATTCCAAGTTGCCACAAAAGGAATTCCATCCCCGCCATCAATATTGCGAGCGCCTTCCAAGCTTTTCTCTTTATAGAGGCTAATCGAATAGGCTAAGTATTTACGCTTTTTTTCATCATAGTAGGGGAGGTAGACCCCAATTTCCCGTTTCTCAGCCGCCTTGAGTTGAGTCAGAGCCACTGTGGTGTCAGTCATATCAGTTATCAGTAAACAGTTTTTAGCTAATAACTTACATTACAATAAAAACCATCAATTATCAACTACTAACTGATAAATAATAACTAATAATTGATCACTGTTTACTGAATAGATATAATTCCAGAAGCCCTGCCCTTTGATTTTTGGTGACAATATTAGATACACTGGTAGCAGATTGGACGAATATTGAGGGGTAAATCAGATTATCTATGTCAAAACAGTCTTGGCCGGAACCGGATACTGACAGTACAGACAACAGTGATGTCGAGAAGCTCACCAGTGATCAAGAATGTCAAGGCCAATCTCCGGCTCCCAAATCTCAACCGCATCAGGAGGAAACTAGATACCGCGAGACTGGATCATCAATGCTTTATCCCTCTGTTGCTAATTCCTCCTTGCACCCCAACACAAATTCCGCCCAAAAACACTCAAATTTCCAAGTTTGCCCAAACTGGTATCAAGGTCGAAGACGGAAAGCAGCCCTGCTCTTAACCTTAATTTGGGGCGGGACAATTGCCCTACATTTTGTCTCCTGGGGGATATGGTTTGTTTTGGGTTTAACGGGATTATTGTCAATTCATGCCATCAGAATTTTCTCGGCCCAGACACGCCCTCTTAGGCAAACCGCGCCTAAACAACCGCCAAAAGATTGGCCTTATGTTTCCCTATTAGTGGCGGCGAAAAATGAAGAAGCGGTGATTAGTAATTTAGTTAAAAATCTATGTAACTTAGATTATCCCAGTGATTGCTATGAATTATGGGTAATTGATGATAATAGTAGCGATCAAACCCCTAATGTTCTGGAAAAACTCACCCAAGAATATCCACAACTCAAAGTATTAAGACGGTCGGCTAATGCCAGTGGGGGAAAATCAGGTGCCTTAAATCAAGTTTTAGCCTTAACTCAAGGAGAAATTATCGGGGTTTTTGATGCCGATGCTCAAATTGCACCGGATATGTTAAGCCACGTTGTTCCCCTATTTAACACTAATAAAAAAGTGGGAGCCGTCCAAGTCCGAAAAGCGATTAATAATGCTTCCGAAAACTTTTGGACTCGCTCCCAAGCCACAGAAATGGCTTTAGATGCCTATTTCCAAGAAAAACGAATTACTATTGGTGGGATTGGAGAACTGCGGGGAAATGGCCAATTTGTGCGACGGGAAGCCCTGTTAAGCTGTGGCGGTTGGAATGAAGAAACGATTACCGATGATTTAGATTTAACCATTCGGCTGCATTTAGATCAGTGGGATATTGAATGTTTATCCTTTCCCCCGGTTTATGAGGAGGGAGTCACCAATTTTCAAGCCCTTTGGCATCAACGCAACCGTTGGGCAGAAGGTGGCTATCAACGCTATTTAGACTATTGGCCGTTGATTATACGCAACCGGATGGGAACTCAAAAAACCCTGGATTTGCTTTGTTTTTGGATCACCCAATATATGTTACCGACGGCTGTAATTCCCGATTTGGTGTTGTCGCTAATTCAAGGCTGTCTACCCTTAACCGCACCCCTAACCTGTTTTACCCTAACTCTGTCTTTATTGGGAATGTTTTTCGGATTACNNNAAAAATGGGAATCGTTCTGAATTGGGTTCAACCAACAGCAGCGAGACATTATCCCCCTTTTCCGAAAAATTAACCCTTTGGATCGATACTCTACGGGGTACGGTATATATGCTTCACTGGTTATTAGTGGTGGGTAGTACAACGGCTCGGATGGGGATTCGTCCCAAACAACTCAAGTGGGTCAAGACCGTTCATCAAGGCAATAATCAGTAATTATGGATTTGCTAGAGTATCAAGCTAAAACGTTATTTCGTGAGATGGGGATTCCGGTTTTACCCTCACAACGCATTGATAACGCTCAAGAATTAAAGGGTTTGAAAATTCCCTATCCCGTAGTGTTGAAATCCCAAGTCCGGGCGGGCGGTAGGGGAAAAGCCGGAGGCATTCGCTTTGTTGAAAATACCATTGATGCCGTTGCGGCGGCTCAAATGATTTTTAATTTGCCAATTCGGGGTGAATGTCCCCAAGTCCTCTTGGCAGAGGCCAAATATGATGCGGATCGGGAATTATACTTAGCCGTTACCTTAGATGCCGGGTCACGGCGTCCGGTGCTATTAGGCTCCCAACAGGGCGGGGTGAATGTGGAAGCGACTCTCTCCAAAATTCAGCAAGTCATTGTTGATCAGGATTTTTCACCCTTTTATGCTCGACGGTTAATCCTAAAAATGGGATTACAGGGAGATTTAATTCTCTCGGTGAGTGCCATTGTGGAAAAAATGTATCGTCTATTTGTGCAGAAAGATTTGGATTTAGTAGAAATTAATCCCTTGGGTATTAGTCCTACCGGAGAGGTGATGGCATTGGATGGGAAAGTAATTGCTAATGATGGAGCATTAGGACGCCATGAAGACTTAATTACTTTACTTAAAGCTCAAGAAAAATATAGTTGTCTCTCCCTACCGATAATTTCCGATCAATTGTTTCACCCGGAACTAAATTTAGTCGAATTACAAGGTAATATTGGGATTTTATGCAATGGTGCAGGTTTAACGATGGCAACTTTAGATTTAGTCATGCAATCTTCGGGAAAACCTGCTAATTTCTTGAATTTAGGCGGGGCAGATCACTATGAAATTACAGAAAATTTTCGCCAACGTTTGTATCAAGGAATTGATCGCATAACTCAATCTAAACAGGTTAAAGTAGTTGTGATTAATCTTTGGGTTCAACCGACTATTCGTTCTTTGTTATTAGTGGAAATTGCCGGGTATTTGAAACGAAAAGCTAGAACCAGTAATTTACCTAAATTTGTTTTGATGGTGGCTGGAATTAAACCGGAATCTGATTTGGAACAGTTTACTGATTTACCCGTAAATTTATTTAATCGTTTAGATTTAGCTGTAGTGGCGGCGGTTAATTTAGCCAAATAGTTTTTTTATTAACTTTGTAAAACTTTCCCCGGATAATGCTCAAATATGAATTTAACTCCTGATACTAAAGTAATTATACAGGGTACAACAATATCACCCTCCTTAACTCATGCAGTGGTGCAGATGAAAACTTATGGAACCCGTGTTGTCGCCTGTGTCTGTCCGGGTCAGGGAGGGCAGGAGTTAAGTGGAATTCCGGTTTTTGATTTGGTAGAACAAGTAATTACTAATCGGGGTGAAATTGATATTAGTGTGATTTTTGTTCATCCCTATCAAGTTTTAGATGCGGCATTAGAAGCAATTGCGGCGGGAATTCGTCAGTTAATTATTGTCACGGAAGGGGTGCCACCTTTGGATATGGTGCATTTAGTTAGGAAGGCGGAAATTACAGAAACTTTGGTTATTGGCCCTAATTGTTCGGGAATTATTATTCCTGATCAATTATTATTAGGAACCCATCCGGTTGAATTTTATCGACCGGGAAATGTGGGATTATTAAGTCGTAGTAGTACCTTAACTTATGAAGTGGCATCGGAGTTAACTCAAGCGGGATTAGGTCAATCGGTTGCTGTTAGTATTGGCAGTGATTTTATTGTCGGTTCTTCGTTTTTACAATGGTTGGAAATTTTAGATGAAGATGAAAATACGGATGTCATTGTTTTAGTGGGAGAAATGGGTGGAACTAGCGAAGAAGAAGCGGCTTCTTATATTGCGGAATCCATTGATACACCCGTTGTTGCTTATGTTGCCGGGTTACACGCTCCGACTACTAAACTTTTAGGTCATGCTAGTTTATTAATGACTTCAAAAGTAGTTAATAATATGGTTGATCCTGGAACAGTTGAAAGTAAAATTTCTGCTTTTAAAAATGCTGAAGTTCTCGTTGCTAAACAGCCCTCTGAAATTCCAATATTAGTCAAAAAAGTGATAAAAAAACACAAAAAATAACCGATTTTATCT
>DMPJ01000110.1:5096-6550 GCA_003456035.1 Planktothrix sp. UBA8402 | reverse complement strand
GGATTTGATCATAAGAGAAAGTTTGTTAATTAACAGAAATCTCAATAAACCCGCCCCCAACCTGTAAAATAGAATCTCAAATTGGTAAAGGTAATTGGAACAAATGGTACAGGAACGCACGTTACCGACGTTTAAGGCGGATGCAAATGCTGTAACCCGTGATGAAGGGTTAATGCTGTATGAGGATATGGTGCTGGGGCGGCTATTTGAAGATAAATGTGCCGAGATGTATTATCGGGGCAAAATGTTCGGTTTTGTCCACCTCTACAACGGTCAAGAAGCCGTGGCTACGGGGATGATCCGCGCGGGTCGCCGGGATGAGGATTATGTTTGTAGTACCTATCGGGATCACGTTCATGCTTTGAGTGCGGGAGTTCCGCCGCGTGAAGTCATGGCGGAATTATTTGGCAAGGCTACAGGTTGTTCTAAGGGTCGGGGCGGCTCGATGCACCTATTCTCCTCGGCCCATAATTTATTGGGAGGGTTTGCCTTTGTTGCTGAAGGTATTCCGGTGGCTACAGGTGCAGCTTTTCAAACCAAATACCGCAGGGAAGCGATGAATGATCCGAATGCGGATCAGGTAACGATGTGTTTCTTTGGGGATGGCGCTTGTAATAATGGCCAATTCTATGAATGTTTGAATATGGCGGCATTATGGAATCTGCCAATTATTTATGTGGTCGAGAATAATAAATGGGCGATCGGGATGGCCCATGAACGGGCAACTTCTGACCCGGAAATCTACAAAAAAGGCCCGGCTTTTGGAATGCCTGGTTATGAAGTGGATGGGATGGACGTTTTGGCGGTTAGGGAAGTGGCTAAAAAGGCCGTTGCTCGTGCCCGGGCGGGTGAAGGCCCAACTTTAGTTGAAGCTTTAACCTATCGTTTCCGGGGACATTCTTTGGCTGATCCCGATGAATTACGCGATAAAGATGAGAAAGAATTCTGGCTTGCTCGTGATCCGATTAAAAAATTTGCGGCTCATTTAACCGAACATAATTTGGTAACTCAGGAGGAATTGAAAGCCATTGATCAGCAAGTTCAAGCTATTATTGATGATGCGGTAGAATTTGCCCAAAGTAGCCCCGAACCTGATCCGAAAGAGTTATACCGTTATATTTATGCCGATGATTAATAAACTTTAAATCACCAAACACAGAAACCGGGTTTCTTACCGAAATAACAATCAGAAACCCGGTTTCTTGACAGTGGGTTTAATGTCCTTCTTTCCAAGNNTTATTGATTGTACTAAACCCGCCTTTTTTATCAGATTATCAATCTTTCCAAGCGGTTCCTCCAGGTAATTCTATTAAGGTTTGATCAACTTGAGCAGCTAATTCTTTGGCCGGATAACGATAGGTTAAATCGAGTAAACTTTGAGCCCTCATTAAAATTGAATCTCGTTCTACTATTTCTGATAATTTAAACGGGGTATAGGTTCCATTCATTACTTC
>DMPJ01000110.1:4240-5020 GCA_003456035.1 Planktothrix sp. UBA8402 | reverse complement strand
GAAGCGGCCCAAGAATTGGTTAATCTTTGTTCAATTTGATTTTTAATTAAATGAATCAACAGTCTGAGTAAATAAGACTGAATATTGCGTAAAATAGCTTGTTTTCCCATTCCTTCCAATTCATCAATAATCATTAACGCTTCGTCATAGCGTTGTGCTTCGATGCAAGTTCTTAAATCAATCAGTTCTTGTACCATAGTGAATTTTTGCAAATGCGATCGCTATTTTTAAAACCTTTAATTCATTACTTGAGAGTTGGCAATTCTCCAAAGTCCATCCCACTGTTCTAAATTATAACGCACTAATTTGGTATTAAAGCTACTTTCAATAATTTTTCCATTTTTATATAAAGTCGTATCTTCGGTAACTTTAACTTCTATGGTAGCTTTATTTCCCGATGCTGCAAATCGTTCTATGGATTCAACTTTCTGGACTCCATATTGATAATAAGCATTATTTTCCTNNTAAAAAATTAATCGCTTTTAAGCTATCAGCATATAATACACCCGTAGTTAAATCTCCGAGCATTGCCCGGTCAAAGGGATGGGCAAAAATTTTGGATTTGGAATTTAACCATTGAGTGATTAAATCCGCAGCTTTTCCAATGGTTATGGTGTCGATATTTTGAGTTATTTGATTCCCAGTAAGGGAATATTCTAAACCCAATGGTTGATTTTTGATTGGGGTTTTGGCTTCAACTATTTGACTAATACCAAAGGAGAAAATTAGAGTTAATGTTAATAGAGTTGTTTTCATAATAGGTAATGGGGATCACGGATT
>DMPJ01000110.1:0-4230 GCA_003456035.1 Planktothrix sp. UBA8402 | reverse complement strand
GGGCGAGGCGCGCTTCGCCCCTACAGAGAAATTTAGGTGTTTTTTGGGATTAATAATTTTGGTCATTCTTTTGGACAATTAATTTGGGCTTGCTATAGATTCCTCTTATAAACATTCCCAACAGAATGATCGGGATTAATGTCTATAATTAAATCGACAAATCCAGGATTTTTAATCAAGGAGTTTATAAATAATTCGGGATGTAAGGCTTTCCAGAAATAATCAACAAATTGACTAATTTCTGCATCTGTCATCCCCGATTTTCCTGTATTAATCATATCATGTTCGGCTTGAATACGCCACTGTTTTGATAGGTGATAATCTACAGGATTTAAAATTAGCAATCGATCTAATTTTTCCCATAATGGAATATATCCATTTAACTGTTGATTCATGTCCAGAGCAAATTGTTGATCCAAGGGAGTAATAATGGGAACTGGGGCAAAATCAAACAGTTGGGGATCAATTGGTCTACAGCCTACAAACCAACCTTCAAATAAAATAATATCAATTCCGGTCACGAATTTTGGGGAAATGCGATCGCCCGCTCCCTGCCATAATGACTTATCAAACCGAGGAATTGCAATGGTTTGATCGGGTAAAGATTGACGCAATTGCTCTAAAACTTCTATTCCCAATTCAACATCATGGGTTCCTGGTGGCCCTCGCCAAATTAAACGCGGATCAGTTTTTTGTAACTGTTGACGTTCTGAATAAGTTTTATAGAGATCATCTAAGGACAAGCTAAGTGTATTATAGTGAAAAAGAGACAAAATATAAGTTAAGACTTTTCCTAAAGTTGTTTTCCCTGTTCCTTGTCCTCCTAATATTCCTTGAACCAAAGGACGACCCAAGCATTGACGATGTTCGGCTAGTTGGGTCGCTAAAGGTAGCCAAAATTTCCAGATGGTTTCTAGCTGTTCAAATAATAGAGGAAAGTCAATATTATTCTGTTGAAGTCTACAGAATAGATGGGATCGTGCTTCTATTTTAACCCTAACATTTTCCGGTGTGATTCCAAAGGCAGTTGAACGTTGATGATCGGAAAGTTCCCACTGTTCTAAAACTTCTAAATCTGTGGTCTGGGGCTTTTGTCCATTCCTCCAATCTTTGAGAATTTCAATCATAGACCATCCTAATTTTATTCAATCAATTTCAATTATGAACCCAACATTGATGCTAACAAAAATAACCCATAACTCAAACCGATTTTAAGTGCATTTAGGTTTTCTACCCAAAAAGATTGTCGTAAACGAGGAGAACGATTGTAAGCTAACCAGTTAACTCCTTCGACAAAAATAGATATTACTAAAGCCACAGTCACATCCAAACGCCCCCTTTGTCCGGTTATCGTGGAAATACCCAGGGCTAGGAAGATCCCAAACAGTAGACTAATGATTAACAGCGAAATCCGTCGCCAAGGATTCAGCAACCATCGCCCTAGCTGGATATTGATCACATTGACAAGTCGATTCAGACGGGTATTCTGCATAGAAATAGACGTGAATTGTAGTGGAATTAATTATCTAATTTAACCCTCAAATCTGGAGATATTTTGGTGGTTTTTGCTCCCAATAGTTCTCGCTACTACTGGGGGCTATAGAAACTTCCTTACAATCATACCACCAACTTTGTGTTTTTGTTCATTTTTTTTTGGTCGAATTGATCCCGACACCAACTTTCCTGATGGTGTGGGTCTTCTTGCTCCCATGTAGGATAATAACTAATTGATATATAGAGTTTGGTGTTGGTTTGATAACATATCAACAGTAAACTGTCAATATCTAAATAGTTAATATCTGCATTCTTAGACAATGAAATTAAGTTCAAATCGAGAGATTCCCACCATTTTTTCCCGTCTAATCAAAACACCTTGGTTCCCTTGGCTAGTTTTTATATTCGGTTTAGGTTTAATCGGTTGGCTGGCTTTTTTTTGGCGTTTAGGAACTCCGGGTTTATTAGATGAAACCGAACCTCTATTTGCAGAAGCATCCCGTCAAATGTTAGTTACTGGAGATTGGATTACTCCGTATTTTAATGAAGAAACTCGTTTCGATAAACCGCCATTAATTTATTGGTTAATGGCAATTTTTTATAGAATTGTTGGGGTGAATGAATGGGGAGTCCGTCTGCCTTCGGCATTTTCAGCTTTGATGATGATTTGTTTGGGATTTTATACTTTAAGTTATTACGTCCAACAAACTCAATTTTATCCCACAAAAAACGATAAAAAATCAGGCTCTAATTCTAAATTTTATCAACCCTATTTGAACAGAATTATTTTCCATCCTTTACCTTGGATGGGGGCTGTATTAATGGCATTTAATTCTGAAACTATTGGTTGGGCAAGAATTGGAGTTTCAGATATGTTATTAACAGGTTGTATGGGTTCAGCTTTATTAGCTTTTTTTCTGGGATATGCAAAGTCAGAATTTAAAGATCAACAAGATTTAAGTCAACCCTGGAATTCTGCTAATATTTGGTATTTGGCTTTTTATATTTTAACAGCTTTAGCCGTTTTAACAAAAGGCCCAGTTGGGATTGTTTTACCAATTTTAATTATTAGTTCATTTTTAATTTATGTAGGGGAAGGGCGCAAAGTTTTACGAGAAATGCTACTCTTAAAAGGTAGCTTAATTTTTCTTTTGATTACGATTCCTTGGTATATTTTGGTGATTTTAGTTAATGGTCAGAACTATATTAACTCTTTCTTTGGTTATCATAATTTTGCCAGATTTACCACTGTTGTTAATCATCATTCGGCTCCTTGGTATTTTTATTTTATTGTAGTTTTAATGGGTTTTGCTCCATTTTCTGTCTATTTACCAATTGCGATCGCTTCAACAAAATTCTGGAAACGTCGCTATTGGCAAGATCAAACTCGAATTCAACAACTCGAATTATTTGCTGTTTTTTGGTTTAGCGGAATTTTTCTATTTTAGACCCTAGCAGTTACAAAACTTCCTAGTTATATTTTACCCCTAATTCCCGCTTCTGCTTTATTAGTATCTATATTTTGGAATAATATAATATCTAAAAATAACTTTAAAAAATCCTTAACTAATCCTCTAAATATTTCTATTCTAATCAATATTTTATTAGTTTTTCTCGCTTCTATAGGTAGTTATTTTAGTAAAAATTTAATCGGATATGATGCAGATATGCCCGATTTTAGAGNNATTTGGGCAATTACGACATTAGGAATAACTCTAAGTTGGTGGAAAAATAGAATTTCATTAATTTTTATAATCAATCTTTTGGGATTTATTACCTTCTTTATTTTGGCTATAACTCCCACCTATAATTTACTAGATCACCATCGACAAGAACCCTTACGACACCTGGCCCAAACCGTTGTCCAACAGCGAAAAACCGGGGAAGAATTAATTATGATGGGATTTAAAAAACCCAGTTTAGTTTTTTATACTAAAAATCCAGTTCAATACCATTCTGAACCCTGGGATACTATTAATTATATTCATACCCCAGAGGTTCAAAATTCATCGCCTCAAACCCTTTTAATTTTAGGACATCCCCAGGAATTAATCAAAATTGGATTAAAACCTGATCAATATCAAATTATTGATCAAGCGGGTTACTATCAGCTTATTCGTGTTAATAAAACCTAATATTATCCCCCCTGTAGAGACGTTGCATGCAACGTCTCTACAGGGAGGAATTTGTAGCATTCGTTTTGCTATCAGAGTTAACGGTTAAAGTCTTTCACATTCTTTTTTTGTGACTTGATGGCGATAACGAAACATATCTTCTAAACGACTATTCACCCAACCTGCTAATATTTTTTCTGCTAATTCTCCTCCGGGTAGAGAAAATGCGATCGCATCGGTCAGACGAGTATTGCCATTTTCAGCCACAAATTGATGTCGATGTACCCAAGTTTTCACCATTCCTTCTTGTTGTTCATCGGTAAATAACTGATCGGGTTTATATTCAGTATGAATAGCTAACCATCGCACCGGAATTAACCCTAATAATATCCTAAATTCAGAAATTGCCCCAATTTCTAATCCCCCTTCCCGACGCGCTATTTCTACAGGTTGCCAAGGGGGTGTTAATAATTGCAAAATATCGGGTCGGGTATGAAACTCCCAAACCACTTTTACGGGTGCATGAATAATCGAAGAATATTTAAAGTGTTGCATAAACGTTCTACAATTAAGATAATTTATAACTATAGCAAAATTCCCCATTCCCCATTCCCCATTCCCC
>DMPJ01000115.1:18227-18848 GCA_003456035.1 Planktothrix sp. UBA8402 | reverse complement strand
GCTTCTACTCTGTGATCGCGTGCGGATCGTCTACCAATTTATGACCCCAAATCAGCACCCAGGAAGTGCGATCTCCTGGTTAATCAGTTTAGCTTTTGTCATGGGAGGTGTTATAAATTGGTGCAGAAGGTCAGGGGCGAGGTTGCAGAGGAAGGAGAGGGGATGCTAGAATGGGATTAAGCCAGGCAAAATTTGCTGCCCAGATACCAGACTTTTTGAAAAAGTCGGGTATCTAGTATTTCGAGATTAATTATCGGATTTCAAATAATATGACTCAAAAACAATGGTACGAATCCCTGTTCGAGAATTACGGACAAAAATATGATTCCGAGAATTTTACACAAGGGACAATTGGTGAGTGCGATTTCATAGAAAAAGAACTGGGATTTAATAAGTCCTTAAAAATATTAGATGTCGGCTGTGGCACAGGAAGACATTCAATTGAACTGACAAAGCGGGGATATTCTGTTACGGGAATTGATTTATCCGAATCTCAGCTTCAAAGGGCAAGGGATAAAGCCAAAAGTGAAAATTTGATCATTGATTTTCAGCAGCAGGATGCCAGAAATTTGACATTCAATAATGAATTTGATGTAGCGATCATGCTTTGCGAGGGGGGAT
>DMPJ01000115.1:633-18194 GCA_003456035.1 Planktothrix sp. UBA8402 | reverse complement strand
TTAAATGGATTGTTCCCATTATATCATTCGGTTGAGCAATTCTATGAATCAGCAACGGAAGCCGGAAATGCCACCTACAAAAGCAATAGTTTTGACTTGATGACATTCCGGGAGCATAACATAACGGAATTTGAAGATGACCTGGGAAACAAGAAATCTCTTGCCTGTAATGAAAGGTATTATGTACCCAGCGAAATTACCTGGTTACTTAAATCTCTGGGTTACAGCAGCATAGATATTTATGGTGCAAAGTTGGGTGCATTTTCCAGAAATGACAAGTTAACAACGGTCGATTTTGAGATGCTTGTTATTGCTGAAAAATAATTTTGTAGCTTGTTCTTTGGTATCAGTGTTTGGCAGAACAGAATCCCAAACTGTTTGATGGAAAGTTACCTGGCGATCGCTTTTATCGAAAATGTTGATATTGCATCAAATGGCGAGTTTGCAACCGATCTAAATAAGCTGTCGGTTCATCAAGTAATAATAATTGCGGTTGTAACGCCATTGGTTCAGCGATCGGGCTTGATATTGGTTAGTTTTTGTTTGTGGGTTAGCACAAATTATCTAATTTTGGTTGATTTTCCTTCGATTCTGTATAATTTAACCATCAGGAATAAAGAAATAAGCATTTTCTTCACTCCCTATTGTCTACTCCATAATTCCTTTCTCGAAATGGCTAACACAGGTTATACCCTTCCGGTTTTTGCCGTTGCTTCTGCTAAAGCGGCATTTTTACACTTACAAAACCCCCTTGAGATGATCTCAGAAGTATCTCTTGATTTGCTACCGGATCGCGCAAAAATTCCGGTACAACAAGTTGCTAACATTGATGCTGATAGTGCTTTAGCAATTACCCTTAGTGACCCCGGAGATAATTTAGATTTAACGCGCAATACGCCGATTTGGGCTTATGTGAAATGGCAAGAACGTCAAACAGAACCTCTGATTTTAGAAGCGGGAGAAGGATTGGGAAAAACCGCATCGGGTGATCCGGCAATTTACAGATATGCTCGCCGCTTATTTGAGGCTAATCTGTTACCTTTGATTCCCGCCGATAAAACTATTACGATATCAATTATTTTACCCGAAGGTCGCCAGTTAGCTCAACGAACATCGAATGAGGCGTTTGGCATTTTGGAAGGGTTATCGCTGTTAGGAACGAGTGGAATTTCTCAACCTCTTTCTACAGAGGAACATCTGGAAGAATTGCGTCATAATTTGCAAATTGTAGTTCAAAATAGAAAGGATTTAGTTTTTTGTATTGGCAGTCATGGAATCCATATTGCTCAAAGTTTGGGTATTCCAGAAAATGCGATCGCGCAAACGGGAAACTGGGTCGGCCCATTGTTAGTAGAAGCGGGACTGCGGAGTGCAAATTCGGTGTTATTATTGGGCTATCAAGGAAAGTTAATTAAACTAGCTGGCGGGATTTTCAATACATCAAGTCATCTCGCAGATGCGAAGTTAGAAATTATTAGTGCTGCTGTGGTGAAAGCGGGTGGGAGTTTGGAAACGGTACAAGCCGTATTAGATACAAAAACGGCTGATGAAGCTTATAAACTATTAGTAGAAATGGGATTAGCAGCGCCAGTTTTTGATATTTTAGCAGAAACTATTAGTCAAAAGGCACAAAAGTATGTGCAGAAGTATGGCAATGTTTCTCTGAAAATTGGTGTGGTTTTGTTCGATCGCCAAGGGAAAATTATTGCCCAAACTGCGATCGCTACTGAGTTGATCGCGCAATTAAAATTGGCAAAATAAATTCCCCCTTGATTAGAGTTAGAAACCCGGTTTCAAAGGAGATATGATGAAAACAGATCGCATCTCGGCTACAATTGTTAAACTTGTTGGAAACTATTGTTTTCAGGAATACGAATTAAATTCAAAGCTAGAAACCCAGTTTCTAATAGTGACGTGGGGTATAAACCCACTGGTTTGTTTTACCTTGCTGAATAATCCGAGTTTTACTCGATCCAATCAAAATAACGGTTCGCATATCCGCATCTTCAATTGTTAATTGTTCTAGCAATTTCACGGTCACGGTTTGCCCTTTTCGCCCTAAATTACGCGCTAATACAACAGGAGTTTGGGGCGATCGCCATTGTAACAAAATCTCTTTTGCTTTCTCCAATTGCCAAGTCCGCTCTTTAGAAACAGGATTATAAAATGCGATCGCCAAATCTGCTTGCGCCGCCAACTCAATGCGCTGAGAAATCACTTGCCAAGACTTCAGAATATCTGATAGGGAAATTGCACAAAAATCATGTCCTAAAGGTGCACCAACACTCGCCGCCGCCGCTTGCATTGCCGAAATTCCCGGACATACCTGAATTGCGATCGCCTCCCATTCCGGTTTTGCCTTTTTTTCTAATACCTCAAACACCGCCGATGCCATTGCATAAATTCCCGGATCGCCGGAAGAAACTAACACAACCGATCGCCCCTTAGCAGCTAAATCTAACGCCATTTCTGCGCGATCGAGTTCCACCCGATTATCAGATTCATGGCGAATAATCTCCGGTTTTCGCAGCAATTCTACCAAATCTAAATAAGTTTTATACCCCACCCAATCCGTTGCTTTTTCTAACACTTCTCGGACTTCTGGAGACATCCAATTAATAGCCCCTGGCCCCGTTCCCACTATCGCTAACTGACCTTGACTCTGGGATTCAAAAACCCCTTGAGAAAAACCCAATTTCTCCTCAGTTTGGTTTCTCTCCTCAACCAGATAAACCAAACAATCTGTGCTAGGTTTTGCTAATTCCAAGTTATTTTTGTCTCTAATCTCAATTGTCAGTTTTCCCTCTGCTGAAATTGGTAAATGACTATTTTTTAACCAGTCCGCTTCCCCGATTAATTTTACCTTTTCACCCGCTAATAAATCTGCAAGAAACTTCTTAGCATCATCAGGATTAACTAACTGATAACCCAGTGGTGGCGATAATAAAGTCGTTTTAAATCTAATATCACCAGTCGTGGTAATTGCGGGGAAAACTTGCAAAACCGAGGCAATTTGACGAGCGAGATCGTTAACTCCTTGTAAACCACCCAACAAAGGTACTACTGCACTTCCATCTTCTGCGATCGCTAATACAGGCGGTTCTTGCCACTTATTTGTTAATAAAGGTGCTAAAGTGCGAATCAAAATACCCGCCGCACAAATCCCAATAATTGGCGTTCCAGTCTGGAAAAATTCTCGCACGGTTTCGCCAAAATTAGCATAACTAAAATCAGCCGACTGGGTGCGATCTATTAACCCATAAACAACTGTTTCTGGTAGAGCAATTTGCATTTTACGAGCAACGGGAATACTGGTTTCTCCTAAAATAATAATAGCCGGAGGTTTCATCATTCTTCTCCTGACTGTGGTGCGATTAACTTCTCGACAAATTCTTGATGCTCCGCCGAATTAATTCCAGCTTGTAAGGTGCCCAACACTTGTGGCATATTTCCGTTTAGCATGAATTCAACATCTAACCACAAACCCGGAAACACCAGAGAGCAAATCACTCCTTGTTGGTTTGGTAGCAAAGAAATATAATCACCATCTTGCAAACTAAACCAATCAATTTTTTGGTCAAATATCTGCCAAACAAGATATTCTTGAATACCACTGCGCCGATAAGCACGTTTTTTATCGCCTAAATCTATGGCGGCACTACTAGCGGCAATTTCTATTACCAATTCCGGCGATCCTTCTAGGTATCCATCTGCACTCAGAGTTGATTTTCCGCCGCTTTCTTGGCTAATTAATAACACCCCATCCGGTTGCGGTTCGTTGTCGATATCCAAGCGAACTGTTGGCTCAATTCCCATTTGCACTTGGGGTGTAGCAGCTTGATAAACTCCCAACCAAGTGATTAAACGTCCGTGGGGTTCGGCATGAAATTTAAACCGCAATGGGGATGCCATGTACACAACTCCTTCGATAAGTTCAGCTTTTTTTAATCCCGGCATAGCCTGATAACGGCGCTCGAATTCAGGGCGAATTAAGCGATCGCCATTTTCTAAAGGAGGCAAATGTTGCGCGAGTGCAGCTTGAGAATTCAAGGATTTAGCCAGTGAAGAAGTCATGTTAGCAGCCTCTATGAACGATCGCAAAATTCCATTAAATTCCATTATAGATTGCTTTATTTGGGTTTAGTTTTACTAGGAATTAGAATTAATGACCAGTAGGTAACAGCAATTGGATCGATTTCGGTAATCGGAATAATTTGCTGATTGGGTAAGGTGGCTCGTTCGATATAGAGGGCGCGTTCTAATAATCCTAATTCATTAAGAATATCACGAACTTTAGCGAAATGTCTGCCTAATTTAATAATAGCTGCTGCATCGATAAATGATAGGCGATCGCGCAATATTTCTGCCTCTAAAGTAGCAGGCAAGATGCTAAATACATCATTTCGATAAGTGATAGGTACGCCCAGCATTGCTGCACTTGCCATCATCGAAGAAATTCCGGGTACTACTTCAATTGAAAACCGATCGGATAAGCGATTAAAGATGTACATAAAAGTGCCATACAACATCGGATCGCCTACACATAGCACCGCAACATCTCGACCTAAGCTTAAATGTTCGGCAATGTTTTCGGCAGCAATATCATAATGGGGTTGAGAACTTCGCTCTACACTAAACGGTAATGGCATGGGAATTTCTATCTGGTGGGGAAGAATGAAATCCGCCACAATTGCCCGTGCCAAAACCTTGCCATTTTCTAAAGTAGGATAAGCAATTACCGGAACAGTTGTTAAAATTCGGTGTGCTTTTAGCGTCAGCAATTCGGGATCGCCAGGGCCAATTCCTAATCCATAAAGTTTCCCTAATTTAGTCATAATTCGTTCTCTTTTGCTAAGGCATTTACTGCTGCTGCCGCGATCGCACTTCCTCCCCTACGTCCGTGCAGGGTAATAAATGGCACTCCGCGACTATTTGCTGCTAATTCTAGCTTCGATTCTGCCGCTCCCACAAATCCAACCGG
Organism: Planktothrix sp. UBA8402; assembly: GCA_003456035.1. Lineage (GTDB taxonomy): Bacteria > Cyanobacteriota > Cyanobacteriia > Cyanobacteriales > Microcoleaceae > Planktothrix. Next base: position 13,213 of record DMPJ01000115.1, on the reverse strand, counting down.
AAAACCTAAAATTAAAGCAGGTTTTGCTACACCTTCATCGAGCAATTCTAGTAAGTGAAAAAGTGCTGTTGGTGCATTACCAATTGCTACCACCGATCCGGCTAAATTCGATCGCCAAAACTCTAAAGCGGCAGCCGATCGAGTATTATTAATTTGACGGGCTAACTCGGTCACTTCTGGATGATTGAGCGTACAAATAATCTGATTATTTTGAGGTAAACGCGCTTTGGTAATTCCATTAGCTACCATTTGAGAATCACAGAGAATTGATGCACCTTGAGAAAGGGCATTCCGTCCGATTTTCACCGCATCCGATGAGGCTTCTAAATCTTGGGTTATATCTGTCATCCCACAGGAATGAATTAGACGAACCGCAACATGAGCTAAATCATCGGGTAGATTTTCTAAGTTAGTTTCAGCCCGAATAATTGCAAAAGATTTCCGGTAAATATCGTCGCCATTCCGAATATATTCAATCTTATTCATTGTTGTGAACTCTGCAATTTTTGGGAGATTAAAAATTGTGCTATTATCGGGGGAATCTTCGCAAATTCTCCTTCAAATATGGGGAATTTTAACGATTTTTTATCATCGCCAATATAGACTTTATAGCCTTCAATTATTTCGCCATTTTGCTCAATTGTAGTTCCCAAAAGTGTAATTTCTGCTGGACTGGGTTGAGCGCAGGATTTGGCACAACCTGTCAAATGAATATTAACAGGAGAATTGCAGGTTAAGCGATCGTTCAAATAATCTGCCAGCATGGTCGCATGAATTTGAGTTGCAGTTGCCGCCACCGCACAACCTGGTTTTCCGCCACAGGCAACGATCGCACAATCCCATCCCCTAGAAGCAGATAATCCTAATGATGCCAGTTTTGGCAACAATTCTGACACTTTTTCATCAGGAATATCGGGTAATATAATAGTCTGCCAAGGAGTTAATCGTAACTGATTGCTACCAAAAGTTTCCGACAGTTCTACTAATCCCCATAATTGAGTAGCCGTCAATTGTCCTAATCTTAATGATAAGCCAATATAAGATAATCCGGCTGGCTTTTGAGGATGAATTCCTAAATGAAAATAGGGTTGAGTGGGTAATGTTGAGCCAGTAACATTCCGCTCTAAAGGATGATTTAATCGAGAGTTAACTTGTTCGAGATATTTTTCCACTCCCCAATCTTTTAGCAAGTGTTTCATCCGAGGTTTTTTCCCATTTATGGATGGGGTTTGTTTGACATAATCCAGATAAACTGTTACCAGTGCTGCCACTACAGATAAACAGTTTTTTGGCTCAATTAATAGATCGGTATCCGATAATTGTTTATCGCCTCCCAGTGCCAATCGAAAGCAAACACTAGAAGTTAAATTTGTCCAATTATTGAGGGCAATTGCTGATAGCTGAATTTCGTTATAGCGGTGTTCCCAGGCTATAGTTGAACGAGTGCCAATTCCGACTGCACCACCGCCATCAATGCCGATGCTAAATTTAGGACTCAGTTCGGCAATTGATGGATGATTTTGGATAAAATTATCCAATTCTTGGACTAATTGACGAGTATCGATTAATTCTTGGCAGTCAATTCCAGCAGTAGGACTGCTCATAATGTTACGCAGGTGATCGATACTGGGATTATGGGCGGCTAACCCTAATTTTTGTAAGGTTTGAAAGTCTTCTAAAGTGGGTGATTTTTGAACGCCCCGAATTTGCAGATTTGCCCGATTAGTAACTTGTATTGTACTATGCCACTGTTCGAGCAAAGTAGCGATCGCCTTTCCCTGTTCAGAATTCAGCCATCCACCCGGGGTGCGGATGCGAATTAAAAACCCGTCTTGGGCAGGAGTTCCGTAAAACAAACCCGGACAAACATTTGCTTCAACTAACCAATTCACAGTTGTTTTTTCTCCATGCGACGCAGAGAAGTAGTTAGAAAATTAGGTTTCTATCTACTCTTAAAAAGCTTACAATTGGTGTTCTGACTCACAAGGAAAAAGGGAAAATGCACTGTTGAGTATTTTCTTTTTACTTTTAACTTGATTACAGTTGCGGCACAGTACCGGAATCGCACCGGACTTTCCCAAAGACAAGCTCAATAATTATACCACAGTTCAAATTTTTTTAGACATGACGGATCGGAATTGCAAGTCGAAATGGCTATCGATTATAGGAATTGGCGAAGATGGGTTAGAGGGATTAAGTTCAGTGGGGCGAAGTCTCCTATCTCTGGCATCAGTTATTGTCGGCGGTGAACGTCATCTGGCGATGTTACCTTCAGAAGATCGACGGGAAAAACTTCTCTGGACTTCTCCCCTACAGGACTCCGTTAACGAGATTATCCGCCGTCGCGGTCAATCTGTCTGCGTTTTGGCGAGTGGCGATCCGATGTGCTACGGAATTGGCGTTACCCTCACCCGCCACATTCCTATTAGCGAAATGACGATTATTCCATCTGCTTCTACCTTCAGTCTCGCCTGTAGTCGTTTGGGTTGGTCGCTAAGTGAGGTGGAAACTTTGAGTTTGTGCGGTCGCCCTCCGGCTTTGTTGAATGCGGTGCTTTATCAGGGTGCTAAACTGTTAGTGCTGAGTGCCGATGCACAGACTCCGGCGATCGCAGCCCAAATTCTCACCGAACGGGGTTTTGGCGAGAGTCGCATCATCGTTTTAGAGCATCTAGGGGGAACGCGAGAGCGCCAAATTGAAGGCATCGCCAACCCTGGGGAATTTACAGATATCGCAGATTTGAACGTCATCGCCATTACCTGCATCTCCTCCAAACCCCTCACCCTTGCGCCTCGCCTCCCCGGACTTCCCGATATTGCCTATCAGCATGATGGACAGTTGACAAAAAGAGAAGTTCGTGCTATAACCCTGACTGCATTGGCTCCCTTACCCGGACAACTGCTGTGGGATGTAGGGGCGGGTTGTGGTTCAATTGGGATTGAGTGGATGCGGAGCGATCGCCGTTGCCAGAGTATCGCCATCGAACATCATCCCACCCGATTACAATACATTGCCGATAATGCGATCGCCTTGGGAACTCCCCATCTCAAAATCGTAGCCGGAACAGCACCGATCGCCCTCCAAGATTTACCTCAACCCGACGCTATTTTTATCGGTGGTGGAATCACAGAACCAGAATTATTTGAAACCTGTTGGTCAGCACTGCGCCAAGGCGGTCGTCTTGTTACCAATACTGTTACAGTCGAAAGCGAATTAATCCTACTTCAATGGCATAGTAAACTAGGGGGAGAACTAACTCGGATTGGCATTCAAAAAGCCGAACCGATCGGCAAATTTTTAGGTTGGAAAGCAATGGCACCTGTAACGCAATGGGTTGTAGTGAAACCGGGATTATAAATATTTATAATCTTTTTTCTAACCAGGCTACGACACTTTTAATATCCGCCACTTTTTCCCCTTCAGGCACAGGTGGACGTTGCACCATTACTACTGTAATTCCTAACTCTCTGGCGGCGATAATTTTGGCGTAAGTAGCATCACCGCCGCTATTTTTACTCACGATCGCACCAATTTGATATTCTTGTAAAAGCGATCGCTCTGACTCCAAAGAAAAAGGCCCCCGTTCTAACAATAATTTTCCGGTTGGTGTGGTTGCATCCAGTTCCGGTGGGTCAATCATCCGCATCAAAAACCAGATACCTTTTAAATGGGCATAAGTTGCGAGTTCTTGCCGACCAATAGTAAGAAAAATTCGTTCAGCTAACCCCGGTAAAATATTCGCCGCTGCTTGATTACTTTCGACTTCAATCCAACGATCTCCCGGTACTTTTTCCCAAGCTGGACGACTTAAAATTAATCGAGGAATACCACACTCCGAGGCAGCTAAAGCGGCATTAAAAGAAATTTGCGCGGCAAAGGGATGGGTGGCATCAATTAAAAAATCAATTCCTTCCTGGCGCAGATAATTTGCTAACCCAGTTGCACCGCCAAAACCACCTGTACGGGAAGGGGTTGTGAGAGTAATATGCTGTCTAGTCCAACCGGCAAAAGAGGCGATCGCATCTACACCCGGAATTTCCTCAATTTTAGCCGCTAATGCCGCCGCTTCTCCCGTTCCACCTAAAATCAACACTCTTTTATTATTAGTCATTTGAAAATCCCCAGTTGAGAAACCCGATTTATGGGAAAACCCGGGTTTCTATCAAAAGTTAATTAACTTGCCATCAACACTCGTTCAATTCTCTCTAATGCCCAATCTAAATCCGATCGCGAAATCACCAACTTTGAATTTCATCAAATACCAACAGCACAGGATTTCGGCGATCCTTACTCGCTCAATAAGAACTGAACTTAACAGGGAAATTCAATCGTAAAAGTAGTGATATTTTGGCTACTTTCCACTTGAATTGTTCCGTTTAATTGTGCTACTAACTTTTGGACTAAAGCCAACCCTAACCCGGTTCCTCCTTGTTTCCATGGGTCGGCATTAGGGACTCGATAAAACTTCTCAAAAATTCGAGGGAGTTCGGTTTCAGGAATTTGGGCTTGGTTACGAATCACAATTTGTAAGGGGTCAGAAATAGGGGGAAGGGGTAAAGGAATATCTGGTTTCTTTTTTTTACGTTTGTTATTAGTTGTGGGAATTAATTCTAGCCAATTAGACAAAGAACGATAATGAATTCCCAAGAAAATTTCGCCTCCATTGGGTGTATATTTACAGGCATTATTTAACAATTCTACTACAATTCTTTCTAAACTATTGGGATTAGTTCTAATAGATTGTAAATCTGGATAATACTGGACATTTAGCGCCTGATTCCGTTCTTGGGTACGAGAATAAAAAGGATTGACAATATTAGGTAACCATTCCAATAAATTTAAACTGTCGATGGTAATAGGTGCGGCAGAAGATTCTAACCGTTGTAAATCCAATAAATCATTAATTAAATTAGTTTCTCGCATACATTCAGATTCTAATATTTCTAAATACTTCTGACCTCGTTCTGAATTTGGGGCTATTTTTAACATATAAATAGCCATTTTCATATTAGCTAAAGGAGTGCGGAGTTCATGGGAAACCGTACTCAAAAAATCATCCTTGAGAATATTTAACTGTTGCAATTCCTGAACTTTAGAAGTGCGTTCTTGAACTTGTTTTTCTAGTTCAGCATTCCGGTTTTTTAACAGTTCTAATTTTTCCGTTTGTAGCTGATGTACCGATTGCTGTAATTGTTTAACAACTCGATACATTTCCGTCGGGTCAAGCATTCTTAATAAACTAACCTGTGTAATTATTCCCAATAACTCTCCTTCATCACCACAAACTATTAGTCGTTGTACCTGTTGCTTTTGCATTTCTTGATGTGCCATCCATAAAGAATCATTAGTTTTTAAATAAAAGGATAAATTTTTCATCACCGTTGTTGCCGGAGTCACCTTTAAATCTAATTCTAAAAATTCTGCCCCAACAATATCCTGTTCCGTTACTAATCCAATCGGGGTTAATTTATTCAGAGTTTCTGTTTGAAAAATAACTACACAACTGGCTTGATTGGCTGCCATCATTTGTGCTAAACTTAATACTGATGTTGTTACTGGAGCCGTAATTACTTGGGTAATCATTTCATCTCCTACTCGTCGTAATCTCAAAATATTAGCAGGTTGTAAAACCCGGCGAATTCGTTCTGGGGTAATCACTCCTACTAATTGTCCTCGACTATCTAAAACAGGTAAATGCAGAATTTGATGTTGCCGAAATAATGATAAAGCAGTAAAAATATCTTGATCATCAGATTCTGTTAAACTAACAGAAATCGGAGACATAATTTCAGCAACTCTAATTTTATCTAATGGTGTTTTTATGGGATTATCTAAAATTTCTGTTGCAATTAATTGCACAATATCTTGTTCGGTGATAATCCCCAAAACCGAAGAAGTTTGAGGTTGTTCATCAGCCAAAATAGGAATAATTTCTTCTGAGTATTGATCAATGACTAAGACACAACTTGCTCTGGAGTCTTCCCCTGAAGAAATACTAGGATTCAACAGGCAATGATTTTGAGATTGACCCAGTATTTTGATTACATTTGCTAAACAAGTTTCTGGTGTTACAATAAGTGGATTCCGATCAATTGCTTGTTCTAAGGCAGATGAATAACGCACAGAGTGGTAAAATTCCATAATAATACTCTAGTTCGTGGGAAAAAACACGGGATTTCTAATAGTATAAAATCAGCAGGAGGCTATCAAGTCTCTAATTAGTTTAACTTAATTTAACTTATTCAACAACAAAACAGTTATGATTGTATCAGTGAATGAAGGAAATTTTTGGGAAGAACGCTATCAACGGGGAACCACAGGCTGGGACTTAGGAGAACCCGCCCCGCCATTTGTTCGGTTTTTGCAATCTTCGGAAGTTCCACTCCCAGGGAAAACGGCGGTTTTAGGCTGTGGACGGGGTTATGATGCCCTATTATTTGCCAGTTATGGATTTGAGGTGATTGGGTTTGATTTTGCGGCTTCTGCGATTAAAGACGGATTAGAATATCAACAATTATTAATCAATAAATCGTCAATTTTAAAGGGCTCTGGAGAACATTTACCCACTTCGGCGCAATTTTTACAAAAGGATATTTTTGACTTACCCCAGGAGTTTTTAGGACAGTTTGATTATGTAATTGAACATACTTGTTTTTGTGCAGTTTCCCCAGATAAACGCTCTAATTATGTAGATTTAGTTGAGTCAATTCTTAAACCAAATGGGCAATTATTCGGGTTATTTTTTACCCATTCCCGCGCCGGAGGGCCACCTTTTGGGATCACCCCGGCGGAAATTCGACAGTATTTTCAAGGGAAATTTCAGATTCTTTCCCTCCATCTCGTAACTGAATCAACGCCTAACCGTCAAGGGGAAGAACATTGGGGACATTTTGCGGTTGATCAAAAACTCTAGCAATTCGTTCGGCAAATTTTTTATAATTTGACTATAATAAGTAAAGATTTAGTTAAACCTGATTTACAAATGAATCAACCATTGAATTTAGAAAATATTGCCCATCAGCTAGATAGCAAAAACTTACGAGATCGTCTATTAGCCTTAGCTTCTTTGAGAAATGTTCCTCCAGAGGATGCTGTTCCTTTAATTAAAAAAGTGCTAAATGATGAAAGTTTACAAGTGCGATCAATGGCAATTTTTGCCCTAGGAATTAAACCAACAGAAGAATGCTATCCTCTGTTGGTGAAACTATTAGAAAATGATCCCGATTATGGGGTAAGAGCCGATGCAGCAGGTGCCTTGGGTTATCTGGAAGATATTCGGGCATTTGAACCTTTAGTTAGAGCTTTTTATGAGGATACAGATTGGCTAGTTAGATTTAGCGCGGCGGTATCCCTTGGGAATCTAAAAGATATTCGCGCCCGGGATGTTTTGTTAGCCGCATTAGAGAGTGATGAAGTGATTTTACATCAAGCTGCAATTGCCGCAATTGGAGAAATTAAAGATGTTGAATCTGTTGATCAAATTCTGCGATTTGCTCAAGCTGAAGATTGGTTAGTTAGGCAACGATTAGCGGAAGCCTTGGGTCATCTGGTCACGCCAAAAAGCCTTTCTGCTTTGAATTATTTAGCCAAAGATAGTCATGCTCAAGTGGCTGAATCTGCTAAAATTTCCAGAGAAAGGCTACAACAATCGGGGTTAATATCTTAAGGATTTGATCAAAAGGGAATGGAGAATATCAAAGATGATTAAATTGTCTTGACAAATGCACCCAACTGTTAGAGGATAGATTTTCAGTTTCGATGTTTCAATTAAAAGTTATCGTTAAATCAGCTTATGACTTCTCCCTTCCCTTCGCGTAAAAAACCCAAATTTCTGCAATTATTCTTTTTTAGTTTTATTGTTTTATTACTAGCCAGTACCTCAGCAATTCTAGGGGCAATGACAGCCTTATTAGCTCCTGAAAAATTTGATTTTACTGAGCCGGAATCTAATATTTTAGATGGGTTATGGCAACATCGGTTTAAATATAGTTTATCTCGTCCAGTTAATATTTTAGTCTTGGGAATTGATGGCAACCCCAACATTTCTTCCGCCTCTCCCGATCTGTTTAAAGGTCGCAGTGATACGGTGTTATTTGTCCATTTTCAACCCCAAGATAAATCCGTAAGTCTGTTATCAATACCCCGGGATACTCAAGTTCAAATTCCGGGTTATGGTACGGGAAAAATTAATGAAGCCAATTATTGGGGCGGCCCTAAATTAGCAAAAGAAGTGATTCAAAATATATTAAATAAAGTTGAAGTTAACCGTTATATTCGGGTTAGTAGCGGTGCATTTCGAGAATTAGTTAATTTTTTAGGAGGAGTAGAAGTTTATATTCCTCAACCCATGTCCTATCAAGATAAAACCCAACAATTAAAAATTGATTTAGCTCCTGGTTGGCAAACAATTAATGGCGAACAAGCGGATCAATTTGTTAGGTTTCGGGGGGATGGTTATGGAGATTTAGGTCGGGTACAGCGTCAACAAGCATTAATGGAAGCGATTTTAGTTCGACTTAAAGATCCGAGGGTTTTACCTCGTGTTCCCGAAATTATTCGGATTATGCAAAAATATATTGATACTAATTTAAACTTTGAAGAAATTTTAACCTTAGTTAATTTTGGTTTGAATCTGGAACCGCAGAATTTTAAAATGGTAATGTTACCTGGTCGCTCTAGTTCTGAGGATTCTAATAGTAGTTATTGGTTAATTGATGAACGGGGACGCGATCGCGTTATGTATCAATATTTTCGTTTAGATTCAACCGGATATACCTTAAAAAGTGCCTACGAACCTTCTGCTTATGAGACTTTATCCAAGGATTTAAAAATTGCGATTCAAAATGTTTCTAGTCATCCTAAATCCGCCGAGAAAATGCTCAATTTTTTATCCGATAAAGGTTTTAATCAAGTTTATTTAGCTCCAATTGAATCTACTCAACAACTGAAAACCCAAATTATTGTTCAAGGAGGAGATTTAGGGGCGGCTAAACTAATGCAAAAAACCCTAGGTTTAGGTGAACTCAAATCCTCCTCAACCGGGGAAATCGGCTCAGATTTAACCATTAGAGTCGGAGAAGATTGGCTCAAATAATTGTCCCGTAGGGTGCGTAAGCGAAAGCGCACGCACCATTTCTATCAATCGTCACAGCCAACCGTCAACAATTCTGCTTAATTTCCTTGTAATTGACACAAAATCAAACCAAACCATTGATTTTCGTCTGTCCAAGTCTTCAGGGAAACTAACCCTAAATCCCGTAATTCTTCTTGGATTTTTTCTAGTTCAAACTTGCGAGAAATTTCAGTATGAATCGTTTCGTCTGTGGCCAATTCAATCGCTAAATTCAGCTTTTTAAGTTCCACTGTTTGCGATCGCAAACTTTTTAAGTGCATTTCAATTTGATGTTCGGTTTGATTATAAAATGCCCAATGTTCAAATTGCTGTAAATTAAAATTTCCTTCAAAGATATTGTTTAAATGTCGGAGTATATTCAAGTTAAATTCTGCCGTCACCCCTTGACTATCATCATAAGCAGGTACTAAAATTGATTCAGATTTGTGTAAATCAACTCCCAATAAAAAATAATCCCCCTGTTGCAAAGCCTCGACAATATGGGAAAAGAAAACATGGCATTCTGACGGTTTTAAATTGCCCAAGGTACTGCCAATAAAGCCAATCATTCGGGCAGGTAAGGGAGATGGATTTAGATTTTTTAAAGCTGTTTCATAGGTGCTAACAATTCCATGAATATTCAGCTTAGGGTAATCTTTGAGAAGATCATAAGCACTTTGTTCTAAAATTCCGCCACTAATATCAATTGGTAAATAATGAAGTGGATGATCTAACTCTTGATAAGCCTCTAATAAAATCCGAGTTTTTGTAGAACTTCCGCTTCCTAATTCTACGATTTCACAAGGGCCTGTTAAATGGGCAATTTCTGAGGCATAATCTTGTAAAATCTTTGCTTCTGTGCGGGTTACATAATATTCGGGTAACGCACAAATTTTTTCAAATAATAATGATCCGCGATCATCATAAAAATATTTAGCCGGCAAGGTTTTTGGCGTTTGGGTTAGCCCTTTGATCACATCCTCTCCAGCAGCAACGGGGCATTTTTCCTGAAAGGTTTCAATTTTTAACCGAGGGTTAACCCCCATGTACTTATCTGGTGATACTAGGGGAGAATTGGAAATTACCATGATAAAAGATACAAACTCAGCTTATGATTAATATATTACAGTATTTGGTCTGTTAAAATTTATTTTCCGATCAGACTTCCCTGTGATCGACTCACAGATTTTGACAAAAATAACTCTAACTCCCTCGATAAAGCTACAATAGAGAATAGTTGTTAATCAAATTCTAATGGATGTCTATGACTGCTACTGCACCTGTTAAAACGGATTACGAAGCGATTATTGGGTTAGAAACCCATTGTCAATTGAACACCGAAACCAAGATTTTCTCCAATTCTTCCACGAAATTTGGGGCTGATCCTAATATGAATATTGATCCGATTTGTATGGGATTACCTGGCGTGCTACCTGTATTAAATGAAAAAGTCTTAGAATATGCGGTAAAAGCCGGGTTAGCCCTGAATTGTGAAATTGCTTCTTACAGTAAATTCGATCGCAAACAATATTTTTATCCTGATTTGCCCAAAAATTATCAAATTTCTCAATATGATTTACCCATTGCCATAAATGGTCATTTAGAAATAGAAATTGTCGATGAAGATGGCAGTGCAACTCGCAAAACTATTGGAATTACTCGCTTACATATCGAAGAAGATGCGGGAAAATTAGTTCATGGTGGCAGCGATCGCCTTTCCGGTTCCACCTATTCTATGGTTGATTATAACCGAGCCGGAATTGCTTTAGCTGAAATTGTTTCTGAACCTGATATCCGTTCGGGACAAGAAGCCGCCGAATATGCCCAAGAAGTGCGTCGAATTATGCGTTATTTGGGCGTTAGTGATGGCAATATGCAAGAAGGTTCACTGCGATGTGATGTTAATATTTCCGTGCGTCCGGTGGGGCAAAAAGAGTTCGGAACTAAAGTTGAAATCAAAAATATGAACTCTTTTAGTGCTATTCAACGGGCGATTGATCATGAAATCGAACGGCAAATTAAAGCGATTGAAACCGGGGAAAAAATTGTTCAAGAAACTCGTTTATGGGAAGAAGGAAGTCAACGGACAATTAGTATGCGTAAAAAGGAAGGATCAAGCGATTATCGCTATTTTCCTGAACCCGATCTTCCCCCAATTCAAGTATCTGCTGAACAATTAAAAACCTGGAAATCTCAATTACCAGAACTCCCCGCAGAAAAACGCCATCGCTATGAATCAGAATTAGGATTATCCCCCTACGATACCCGTGTATTAACGGATGATCACCCTATTTCTAAATATTTTGAAGCCACAATTGCCGCCGGAGCTAATATTAAACAAGCGGTAAATTGGATTATGGGTGATATTACTGCCCATATCAAAAATGAAAAATGCAGTGTTACTGAAGTCACCTTAAAACCGGAAGGATTAGCAGAATTAATTGCTTTAATTGAAGCCGGAACTATTAGCGGTAAAATTGCTAAGGATTTATTACCCGAACTCTTAACCCAAGGCGGATCTCCTAAAGCATTAGTTGAAACCAAAGGATTAATTCAATTATCTGATCCTAAAGCCTTAGCAGAAATTATTGATCAAGTTTTGGTAGAAAATCCCAAGGAATTAGAACAATATCACGCTGGGAAAACCAGACTTCAAGGATTTTTTGTTGGTCAAATTATGAAAAAAACCGAAGGACGGGCAGATCCAAAACTGACGAATCAACTATTAGGAGAAAGACTAAAAAAATCAGCAATTTCGGAAGGTTAGGTTAAACTAAAATAACCAAAATTTCCTAAGATTAAAAGCAGGTTTAAACCGATGACAAAGTATGAACGCGATCGCTTTTTCTGGCGAATTGGTTTTCTTTTAATTTTTTCCCTTTTAGCTTGGGGAATATTCCTGATTATTCCTTATTCTTAAAGGGATAAAAAATTTCCGAAAGGGTTGGGTTTTATAATCTCTAAACCCAACCTTAATTTCAGGATTAATCGGATTTGGGACTAAAAAATAATTGGTTAATTTTACTAATTACCCAACTCAAAATCGCCCCGCCCATTAAAATTCCAATCGCTGGAGTAAATACAGGTTGCCAAAGTTTATACCATAAATCCAATCCCAGATTGAGTTTAAAAGAATGTCCTAAAACCGCAACCACTAACCAAAAAAAACTAAATAATACAAAAAAAACATTTGCCACCAAAACTAGATTTAACCATTTAATCAATTGTTCTTTCATAGTTCAAACTCAATAAAAATTATTCAATCTATTTGATCCTGAGAACATTTTAAGCGTTAGAGGGATTTTTTTGCAAATATTAATTCAAAATTTGTATACAAACTTAACCTAATCTTTGCTATAATAGAGACTAATAGTTATAGTAGGCAGTTTGTGTCAATATGGTTCGCTACACCCTTCCTCAAAGTCCCGAAATCGTTCTTACCGTCCGTGGCAAAGATTCATCTCAAGG
>DMPJ01000115.1:291-620 GCA_003456035.1 Planktothrix sp. UBA8402 | reverse complement strand
GAAGAAGGCTTTAGTCCCCAACAGTTTATCGAAGTCAAAGAACCCGATGATAGTCCCTTAGAAGAAGAAGATGCAATTTCCGAAGCGGTGCAAATTTTGAGTAATTTGGCTTCTTTGAAATTGAAGATGATGGAATCAAGAGAAGAAGCCCTAAAAGTGCGAGAATCTATTGATATTTTGTTCACAGATCAACCTGTGACGGTGGAAGAAATAACCGAGTTAAAAGACGGCTTTAAGGTGTTAAAAAATTTCGCTGTTTCTAATCTTAGATATCGAGAAGCTAGAGGTAAAGCGGAAGAAGCCAGAGCCGTTTTAGATGAAGCCTTAAA
>DMPJ01000115.1:0-125 GCA_003456035.1 Planktothrix sp. UBA8402 | reverse complement strand
ATCCGTGATCCCCATTACCTATTTTCCTGATGAAATTACCCCTAACTTGGAATCTTCCCGTCAAAATTACCGATCGCTTGGGTCAAAAAAGTTTTGGCAAGCAACGGGCTATCGTAGCGGAAGAT
>DMPJ01000376.1 GCA_003456035.1 Planktothrix sp. UBA8402 | reverse complement strand
ATTATTGGTCATGGGGCTTATATTCTGTTATTAAGTATGGAGTCCTCACCCTCTTTTAGAAGAAAAAAAAGGTTTCCTTTTTCTAAATTACTGTTGGAATTTGTCGTTGCAGTTGCGATCGCAATTCTAGCTTTTAGTCCTTGGTTAATTATTTTAATCAATAATTTACAACAGGCGATAGATGTTACTAACTGGTCTAGTTATCCCATCAGTTTACTAAATTTAAGCAAGTTTTGGATTTTGAGTTTTACTTCTGTATTTGTTGATATCAATTTCGATTTCAACAGTATTCAGATGTACTTACTCAGACTTCCTTTTGTGATATTAATTCTGTTGGCATTATTTCAAATTAGTCAACAAACAAACCGACAAACTCGCCTATTTATTTGGACATCTATTTTAGTTCCCTTTTTAATATTAGCCTTACCCGATGTGCTTTTAGGGGGAGGACGTTCTGCGGTAACGTGCTTTTTAATTCCTTGTTTTCCCGCCCTTCAATTAGCCGTTGCCTATCTGTTTTCTACTCATATTCAGAGTAATAAAATTTCCTTAATAGATGGAGAAATATTTTGGCGAGGACTACTAGCAATAGTTTTTACTTTTAGTCTTATTTCTATTAGTATGAGTGCCAACTCTCAAAGTTGGTGGCATCAAGTTCCCAGTAATAAAATTCCCCTAATTGCTCGTCATTTGAATCAAAATAAATCAGTTAATATGATTGTTGATCAAGGCATTGATTATACAAATTTAGGAAATATTATTTCTTTGAGTTATGAATTAAACCCTAATATTAAACTATTTATGGTCAATTCCGAACCTAATCTATTATTACTTCCTATTGGACAAAAAATTTTTATTTTTAACCCATCTCAAGAATTGCGCCAAAGGATTGAAAGTAAAAAATATCAGTTAGAAAAAGTTGACCCACAAATACAATTATGGGAACTCAAGTAACAAAATATGCTGAAGATATTAAGAAACCACAAAGGAACTAAGACACTAAGAAGATTAGAAGGATCATAAAGGGATTTTTATGTCAAAATAAAGACTTATAATTCTAGTTTAATTTTCAATGCTAACTCCCCGAATTCATCCAGAAACAATAGAAGAAGTCAAAGAAAGGGCGGATATTTATGATATCGTGTCCGAGAAAGTTTCCTTAAAACGACGAGGGAAAGATTTTGTAGGGTTATGTCCTTTTCATGATGAAAAAACCCCTAGTTTTACTGTTAGTCCCACGAAACAAATGTTTTATTGTTTTGGATGTGGGGCGGCGGGAAATGCGATTAAATTTATCATGGATTTGGATAAAAGTTCTTTTAGCGAGGTGGTTTTAGAGTTAGCTAAACGTTATCAAGTTCCGGTAAAAACTTTAGAACCAGAAAAACGTCAGGAATTGCAGAGACAGATTTCTTTACGAGAACAATTATATGAGATTTTAGCGATCGCAACCAGTTTTTATCAATATACTTTAAGACAACCGGAAGGACTGCAAGCTTTAGATTATTTAAAACTAAAACGAAATCTGAAAGAAAATACAATTCAATATTTTCAGTTAGGATATGCTCCCCAAGGATGGGAAACTTTATCGGATTATTTGGTGGAACAGAAACATTTTCCGGCGGAATTAGTTGAACAAGCCGGGTTAATTGTACCTCGAAAAACTGGCAATGGATATTATGATCGGTTTAGAGATCGGTTAATGATTCCAATTCATGATAGTCAGGGCAAAATTATTGGATTTGGGGGCAGAAGTTTAGGGGATGAAATGCCGAAATATCTTAATTCTCCTGAAACAGAATTATTTGATAAAGGCAAGACTTTATTTGGTTTAGACAAAGCGAAAAATGCTATAAGTAAACAAGATCAGGCGATTGTTGTCGAGGGATATTTTGATGTAATTGCTTTACATACCGCCGGAATAGAAAACGTTGTGGCTTCTTTGGGAACTGCTTTAAATTTGAATCAAGTTAGGCAGTTAGTCAGGTATACGGAATCTAAACAAATTATTCTCAATTTTGATGCAGATGTTGCCGGGAATAAAGCCGCAGAACGCGCGATTGGAGAAATTGAAGATCTGGCTTATCAAGGTTATATTAATTTGCGGATTTTAAATCTGCCTTCAGGGAAAGATCCCGATGAGTTTTTAATTCATAATTATGCTGAAGATTATCAAAAATTATTATTAGATTCGCCTTTTTGGATTGATTGGCAAATTCAACGGTTATTAATCGGAAAAAACCTAGAAACCGTTTCCCAGTCGCAGCAAGCATCAAAACAAATGGTGGAATTATTGAGAAAAATTGAAAATGGAATCCAACGCACCCATTATATTCAATATTGTGCTGAACTTCTGAGTCAAGGACAAAATCGGTTAGTTTCTCTTTTGGCTAAAAATTTACAAACTCAAGTTAATAAATACCATTCAGAAATAGTAAAAAACAAACCATCTTCTGATACTTTAGTTGATATTAATTCTGAACGCAGTTTATTAGAAGAAGCAGAAGTTAAACTGCTAAGAATTTATCTCCATTGTCCTGAATATCGTCTAACTATTGTTGATGGGTTAGAAGCCAGAGATTTACAGTTTAGTTTAGCTCATCATCGGTTTTTATGGCGAGAAATTGCTAAAATTGAGGAAAGATCGGAAAAGAGTTTAGATCCGGTTGATTTAATTCTGGAATTACAACAAGTTTGTTTACAGGAAAATCAACAAACCAAACAATTTTATCATCTATTTTATCTGGATGAACATACAGAAATTGATATTTGTCGCGCCCAATTAGTAATTCGCAGTTCTATGGCGTCTATTGAAACAGTTATTTGTCAAAAAAGACGAGATATGGCATTAAAATTATGGGGAGAAACCGATGTTGCAAAAGAGCAAAATTTAGCTCAAAAATATTATCAACAAATTGACGCAGAAACTAAATGGATGTGGGAATTAAAACGCATTCGAGATACTCAATTTCATGATTTAATTTCTGTTCCTTTAGGTGGTATTAATATTAATTAAGGGGAATGGGGAATGGGCAATGGGGAATGGGGAATGGGGAATNNATGGGGAATGGGTAATGGGTAATATTTATTAGTCCCCATCTCATTTATTAAGGGATTAATATTAATTAAAGATCAAAAAATTCTCATAAATTGAAAGTATTCCTGATTCACAGAATCCAAATAGTAAAGTAGATGGTTAAGACTGAAAAACCGAATTATTCATGAACTTGGTAGTTTTGGTTGAAGTCAATAACACCCCACCAATTTTAGAGGAATAAAATCCGTCTATTAAACCCCCATAATGAAAATTTTAAGCCAGTTGAAACCCTTTATTTGTGTGCGTTTATTCACGGGTTTAGTAAGCGGATTTATTATTCCATCATAGCAAAAGGAGTCCAATTATGTTACGCAAAAGTCTGATATTTTTAACTATAATAGGGTTATCGGTAATTACAGTAACTCAAGCTCTAGCTTCAGAGTTAACCATTCCCAATTCTATTGTTAAGTTTCC
The DNA here is from genome assembly GCA_003456035.1 of Planktothrix sp. UBA8402. Classification (GTDB taxonomy): domain Bacteria; phylum Cyanobacteriota; class Cyanobacteriia; order Cyanobacteriales; family Microcoleaceae; genus Planktothrix. The sequence continues at coordinate 6,759 of DMPJ01000376.1, read as the reverse complement.
CTGTAGTATTCACAACAATACTACCCTTTGTCCTCAAGCTAGAGAGGAAGGTCAAGAAGTAATAAAAGATACGGGTAGACCTCCCAGAGATTAACATTAATAATTGTAGGGTGCGTAAGCATCGCGCACGCACCAATACCCTTTTGTAGAGACGTTGTATACAACATCTCTACTTACTATTTTAATCAGAAGCATTCAACTCATCACAAATCTTTTTATTTATCTTATTAACATTAGTGCTATTTTCTAAATAATTATGAAGCTTACCACAAGCTATTTTTAGTAAATCATTAGTATTTTCATTAACTTGAGTAGTGTCAATTGACCAGATACCAATTCGATTTGGTTTTGTATTTTGAATCCCTACCAAGGTTTTCCCATCAGGACTAAAATTAACCGATAAAATAGGTTCCAAACTCGGCTTTAAAGTCGTAATTAAACTTCCATTAACATCCCAAAGTTTAATTGTACCATCTAAACTCGCAGAAGCCAATATTTTACTATTAGGGCTAAAATTAACCTCATAAATTGGTTTCAAATGTTTTCCTAAAACAACAGAAGTTTGTATAAGTTTCCAGGTTAAGTTTTGCTTTTTCCAAATAGCGATTGATTCTCCATCTTTAGCAGAGGCAATCCATTGACCATCGGGACTAAAACTAACAGAACTAAATCGAATTTGAGCGGTATTTAAGGACTTAATAAAACGCCCTTGACCGACATCCCATAAGTTAACAGTTTTATCATCACTTGCCGAAGCTAAAATTTTACTATCGGGACTAAAACTTAAATCATTAATTTGCTTTTTATGACGATTTAAAGTATGTTTTAAGGTGCCATCAATACCCCAAATTTTAATTGTTTTGTCATCACTTGCCGTCGCAATTAACTTACCATCAGGACTAAATACCACACTCCAAACAGGTGACTGGTGAGGGAGAATTATGAATTTTTGACTATCTAAGCTCCAAATTCTAACGGTTTTATCCTTACTAGCTGAGGCAATCTTTTTACCATCGGGACTAAAACTAATATTATTAATAATATCAAGATGACCTCTAAAAGTTTGTTGTACTTTTCCATTTAAACTCCATAATATCACAACATGATCATTACTGCGTAAATCTTTCCCTGGAGAAGCAACTAAATCACTATTTTTACTGGAAAAACTACTACTATAAATTTTATAATCTTTTAATTGAATCATTCGAGGTAGTGCTTGTAAACTCCAAACTCTAACACTGCCATCTTTACTAGCAGAAACTAACATATCTTTTTGCTTAGAAAACTTGACTTGATTAATCACATCTTTGTGTCCTTGAAGGGTAGAAATTAACAAACCTTCCTTTGTCCACATTTTAATCATTTCATCGGTACTTCCGGTGGCAATGAAATTACCATCTCGACTAAAATCAACACTATTAACAGCTTGTTGATGTCCTTTTAAACTGATAATAAAGTTACCATCACGATTCCATAATTTCACGGTTTTATCATCACTCGCCGAGGCAATAATTTGACTATCGGGACTAAAACTAATACTCCAAATCGGTTTAGAATGGGCTGGAATTGTTTTAATTAGTTCCCCCTGGCGAGTCCAAATATTAATTATGCCATCTTCACTTGATGAAGCAATAAGTTTACCATCAGGACTAAAAATAACGCTGAGAACAGGTGTTTTATGTCCGTTTAAAGTTTTAATTAAGTTACCATTTAAACTCCAAATTTTAACTGTTTTATCTCTACTAGCGGAAGCAATTTCTTTACCATCAGGACTAAAACTAACCCATTTGACTTCATCATTATGTCCTTTAATTGTCTGGAGCAATTTCCCATTTTTTGTCCAAAGTTTTATGGTTTTATCCTTACTTGCAGAAGCAATAATTTGACTATTAGGACTAAAAGTAACAAACCAAACAGAATTTTGATGTCCTTCTAAAGTGTTAATCAGTTTACCCTCACGAGTCCATAATTTAATTGTTTTATCATCACTCGCCGAGGCAATAATTTGACTATCGGGACTAATGCTAACACTTAGAACACTATTTTTATCATGTCCATCTAAAATATTTTCCTCTTGAATCACTTGAATAGCAATACTTAATTTGCTCTGAGTTTCTTGCTCAATGGCAGATTTAGGGGTTTGATGAGATAACAACTTTCCGGCGGTAACTAAGGGTAATAACGCTTCAAGCTGATTATTTTCCGTTGTCAAAGCTGTATATTTAGTGTTTTCTAAAGCTAAACTAACTTGTTTATTTTTGCTTTCAGCAATTCTCCAAAATCCTAATGCTAAGGTTAATAAAAGTGCCATCCCACTACCAATAATAATAGAACGGATAAAAAGTCGCCGCAGTTCTTGATTTTTTGCTTCCGCTTTTTGGAGTTTTTTCCGTTCTATCTCTAACTGTTCTAAAATAACAGAACTGCGATTTTGACGAATTAAACTAACTAAATAATCATGTACCAGTTGATATCTTTCTGCGGGAATTTCTGGTAAAAGAAAGACCAAACCGGAGAGGACGAAAATTTTAAGAACCGTATCCAAATTTTGATTAATATTTTCAAAATGGTTCGCCATATCTTTGATTTCTCGGACTAAATCAGCGCGAGTTTTCAAAGGACGAGTATTGTTTTCATCCGTCAGTAAATAAAGCACTAATTCGGCTAAATTTTTATTACTTAAACCACAATCTCGAATCACTTCATCTAAATAGTCTTCAACTAAATGTTTCTTTTCTCCCGCTTGTTGATATTGTTTTAAAGTAGTAATTTTTTGAGTTTGTAATTGAGAACCCACAACTTGTAATTCTATTGGTCGAATTTCTCCTAAATCTTCTGCTAAATCTTCAACTAATTGCTCAATTAGAGCAGATTCAAGAACTAATTGCGTTTTTTCTGTTAAACTTTGAATCACAGATTTTGCTTCTTCTCGTGTAAAGTTACCAATATAAGATAGAATATTTATATCTAAAATATTATTCCCAATAATTTCTAAATATCCTTGACGAGTACATTCTAATAAATAGTGTAAGTAATCTTCGCGTAAGGATAAAACAATTTTAACATAGGGAATATCTAAACAATCTTTGATAAATTGATAACAGGTTTGTCGCTGTTGATTATCTTTGCAAGCAAAGAAAAATTCCTTAAACTGGTCAAAAATNNAGTCATGAAGAAAATTATAAAAATAAATACGCTGATTTGTTTCATGATGGGTAAAAAAGAATTCCTCAAACTGGTCAAAAATAATAATTACCCAGAAATTTTGATTGACTAAAGTTCTAATTTGTGCTATAATTATCTCTTGATTATTAAATCCAGAAGAATCTAATTCAATATTTTTAACCTCTCTAATTCCTGTAGCTAAAGCCCGAGAAAATTCCCGATTAAAATTCGTATAAACTTGAAGTAATACCGGAATAAAGCGACGGGTATCAATCGTGGTTTTTCGTAATTCTGGAATAAAACCTGCTTGCAAAATTGAACTTTTACCGACTCCAGATTGTCCATAAATCACCGTTAATCGACAATCATTTCTTCTAATGCGTTCACATAACCAATTCACCACTGATAAATGACTGGACGCGCTAATTTCAGGATTAATTAGTTGGGGATGGTTAATAGGAGGAAAACTAGGGTTACTAATGCTTTGAATATGTGCGAGTCTTCCGGCTCCAATAAATGCTCTTAATCTAAATTGTTGTTCAATTTCTCGACGTTTTTGTTTAATTTCATAAGCCATTAAATATTCGCCTTTTTGGAAATATAAATCCTGTAAAAGTTGTAAAATTCTGATATAAAGTTCTGGGTCATATTGAGGCTTAGTTCTAGCTTTAGCTTTTTCCAGAATATTAATTGCTTCTTGATGTTGATTAAGTTGTTGATTTGCGTGAGCCAGGGCGAATAAATACCATCCTTGATGATAGGAGGTTTCCCAGTCTAAAATTAACTGTTGCTCTGGTGTTTGAGAATGATAATTTGAGCAGGTTTTAAGCAATAAATTTTGAGCTTTTTCTGCTAAAATTTTAGCTTCCAAGGGAGAACCTTTAGCCAGAGAAACTTCTGCTAAAAAATGATAGCCACGAGCTTCTCTAAAAGGATAGGCGTAAATCTGATTATAATGAATTGATTCTTTAGCAACTGCTTCTAATTCTTGCCATTGTTTTAATCCAAATAATATATCTGCTAAAGCATTAATAAATTTAGCTACTAAATCCCAACGATTTGCTTGTTTAAACCTTTGGATAGATTCAGTATAATAAGTTTTAGCATGAGGATAAGCGGATTCTTTTTGGGTGCGATTTAAAATCCCATAACTATGCCACCAAAATCCTAGATAAAATAATAACTGACTATGGCGAATTAAATTATTAGTTTGTTGCCAAAGTTGTAAACTTCGTTCATAATGTTGTAATGCTATTTGATGGGAATGATCAGAAACTCTACCCAATATAAATTCTAAACCCGCTTCTGGTTCAGTATTTAAAGGTTCTCCCCTGTTTTTTAACTCTTGGCGAGCCGATTCTAATTCTAATCTTAAAGGTGAACCAAACTCTAAATCAAAATAAGAATTATCTAAAAAAATACCAGCACCACTATCTAATACTTTAACAGAAACTTCGTCTGTTATTTCTTGAATAAACTTTAATAAATCCTCTGTACTAATTTCAAAAGAAATTGATGTTGACCAACTATGAAAATCAGGAGCTAATCGAATTAAAGTATGTAACAAAGAATCCGTAACCCACACCACGACAGGACAGTGAAATCTTCGGCGGAATTCCTCCCGCATTTGGTTCATAATTTTAATTAAAATTTCCAGTTGTTTGTTTGATTCTAAACCGGATATGATTAAAGCCATCGGTGGATTTTGTTCGGCTTCAATAGCTTGAACTAAGATATTATAAATATTAGTAACATGGGTATCTATGACAATATTTTTAATTAACTTAGGATGTTGTTCTTGCAATTGTGCAATTGTTTTTTTTCTCACAATTCTATAATTGCAATGGGCTAAAATCAGAGAAAAGTCACCATTAAATCTTGAAAAAATTCGATTTAAAGTTTTTAAAGAATTTTGGTTGATTTCTTGTATTTGATTCATAAAATTTGGGTGTATTCCTTTCCCATAATCTGACGACCGTACTCAACTTTCTATGTTGATGGCTAAAAATCATCTGTAAACGCTAAATCTGCTGCGCCTACATACCCTACAATGATTAATTCTTGTAGGTTGATTCATCGACCTTTACTTAGTACAGCGATTGACGATTCCATTCAGGAATTAGAATGCACCCAAAACTGCGGTCTTAGTTTTACTTTCGCAGTCGGTCTTAATGTCTCTATTCTATAGCAATTTGTTCTGAAGTTGTGATACTTTATCGTAGGGTTTGGTTGACAAAACCTAAAGGATTCCTATATAAAGGAATAGGGAATAGCCCCCCAAACCCCCCATGCACGAGGAGCTTATAGAAAGTATCTTAATATAATTGATCTAATTCTTCTGCAACAACACGACGAATAATTTCCGTAACTTCTGCCGCCATCCGCGCATCTAACTCTAATGCTATTCGATTAAAATCTTCCATATTGTTGATAGGAATTCCACCCCTTAATGTTAGTGCTAAGGTTCGGAATTGAGTTGGTTTTTGGTTAGCATTAGGTAAGGGGTCAATAAACTGTACAAATGCCATATAGCAGGCTTCCAAGGTTTGCCGAATTTGACTATCTCCATAACCCATTTTAGAAATAATTACGGTCGAGGTAATTACTTGTTCAATTCCCAAGGTTTCTAAAGCAACATCTACATAACGAGCCGTGTCTTTACCCATAGCTTTAATTAAGCAATTTAAGCTGGTTTGTTGCAGGTTGGGAAGTTGACATTGAGTGGGTAAATAATTGTACCATCCTATCAAAGAAATTATCCGAGTTAAATCATAAGCCGAAACAAAGTTATCGCCTTGGGGACTGTTTAAAACCGATTTTAAAATGATTTTTTTAGTCTCAGGATCAAAAATTGTAGGGTTTTTAATTGTGGGATCTTCTCCATAATCTCCTTGGAATTTTAAACTATTATTTCCCGTAATTTTTTGCACCCATGCTTCTAAATTATAGCGAGTTTCAAATCTTTTAAATAGAGTCGCTAAACCATTGGAACTGGCGATTTTTTCGTGATAAGTAATCATATCTTCAATCGCTAGTTCCATTGATAAATTTACATTGGGATTTTCAGAATCTTTTAACTGTAAATTTGTGATATTGCATTGAGGAAATTTTTGATCAATTTGACTGAGGATATAAAGAGGAGCAATTATTTTGGTTGTACTCCAAAATTGTGCTGTTTTTAGGGGATTTTTTCCCAGCCAAATGGTTTTTAGTTCTCCGGCTTCAAACCTCCCTAAACTAATACAAGCTTCTGTAATTTGAGGATGGAGAAAATTTAAACCCTCTTGATCAATATAAGGAATTTTTCCTAAAGGGGGATAGGGACTATATTGTAAGGGTTTACGGCTTAAATATTGGGGATAATTTTGACTGATATTTTGATATCGAGACTGATCAATTCCTTTATCTAAAAAAGCCAATTTGTCTGAATTTGCTCCAACTTTTTGCTCAATTTGCAGAAAATTATCAAATACTTGTTTTCTGTTTTTAGATTGTTCTAAACGATAGTTATTCATTGGGGATGTTTCCTAAGTTAAGATAAAAATAGGGAATAAGCAATAAGCTGCACGCGCATTTAAACCATAGAATCTAGCG
>DMPJ01000339.1 GCA_003456035.1 Planktothrix sp. UBA8402 | reverse complement strand
GGGTCTACCCATGAGAGTAATATTCACTAAAATTCGCATCCCCGTTTCAGGATGAATCAGAATATAATGATACCAATCTTTCCAATCTAAAGGAGATTCAGAATCATCTAAAGGAATCCGTAAAGATTCAATCTGGTTAATCAGTGAAAGATCTAAAGTCATCGTTGTAAAGATAGATTAGAATTGAGAATATTTTCTAATGGAGTTTTAACACTTGCGGTTTCGAGGGAAATTGCGGGTGCTGTTTCGGCGATGGAATGGACAAATGCTGCTATTCTAGGCGAAATTAAAGCCAGTCCTAAAATAATATCAACGAACCATTTTTCAGCATTCATTCCATTTTTTTCAATGAGGTTTTCTGCTAGGGTATGATAATTTAAAATATTAGGCAAGGGCTGAGAATTTAAACTCCATAACCATTTTTCCCAAAAATAGAGTAATCCTTGGGTTTCTAAGCTTTCTCCTGTGTCGGTATGAAAGGCTGATGCTGCTTGATGGGTAACAATTAACCATCGAGGAAATTGGGCGGAAGCTAAAGCAATAACCCCATTTTTAAAAAAGCGAGTCCGTTGTAGTTTATAACATAATTCTATCCCCTGTTTTTGCGTTGAATACTGATTCCCCTGATCGGCTAAAATCAAAAGCACTTCTACAATAAACCAACGAGCGGGTAAGGTATCAAAACTAGAGAGTCCTGTGGTTAAAGTGATAATTTTTTCGAGGGTAATATCTGGGTTTTCTGGGTTGGTTTTAGGGGGAATAAACTTGAATAACCTCGACCAAAAAGAAGAATTGTTAAGCTGTGCTGATGCTGGAAAAATTAGAGTTTCTAATTGATTAGAAAAAGTGGGAGAAATCTGTTTTAAACCCAAAATAATATTACAAAACCAGTCTTCTGTCGGGCTGTTTTGTTGAGAAATCCCATCAGAAGATATGAGGGGAGAAATTGAAAGAGTTTCTAAATCTGTTTTTTCCAAACTATATAACCACTGTTCCCAAACTTCTAATATTGATTTTTTACCTAAATGAGTTTGAATTGTAGATAAACTTGTGATCAGCCAGTGAGAAATATTAGCTGAATCAAATGCCTGCATCCCGATTTTAAAAAAATCTGTTTTTTCAAGTTTCTGAAGTATTTTATTTCCAAATTTAGTCTGAGAATAATCATTTCCAATTATTGCTAAAAGCGTTAGAATTTCAGCAATAAACCAACGAGAGGGAATTGTATCTAAATCATTTAACCCTGAGATTAATCCCCAAATTGCGCCTGTTTTTTGACTGGAAAGATTAGTCTGAGATTGAATATTCTGGTCAGAAAAAGGAAAGGTGACTTGAACAGAAATCTGAATTGAGTTAGTTTCAGAATCAGGTTGAGGAGATACAATGGTAATGAGAATGGGAATTGCTTCTGTTTCTATTCCGGGAAATCTTAACCCGATTTTCACCGGATGATCAGGAATAGTTTCGGGAATTTGGAAGGTTAAAGTCAGATTTGCCGTTTTTCCTGATAATAAATAAAGATAGGCTGGATTAACTTGATAATGACAAGATACCACCTGTTGTTGAGCGGTGAACCCATCTTCTAAAATCGGACGAATGAGTAAGGTTTCCGACTGATGATTACAACAGGATAAATTCAGGATCACATTTAATCCGGGTTTACCTTGAATTAATATCGGAAAATCGTCAGTTTGTTTTAATTCTAAATTCATCATTTTATCCTATTTTTAGGGATTATAAATTGCGATAAATTACATAATTAATCAATTCTTTTAAGAATCGTCGATCATGATATTCTGAAATTAATTTTTCCTCTGGATAGACGGGAGTTTCTGGTTGAAGGAAATCCAGAGATTCAAACAGTTCTGCGGATTGATTCGCATAGGAACGAGCTAAATCCCAACCATGTTCTATACTGCCATAATTTCGCATCAATTGCAAAATAAACTCAATTTGATCTGGAGTTTTCTTTTCTCTTTGAATTGCTAAAATATTGAGAATTTTTTCTGCTTCTTGGGGTTGGCTATGGGTAATAACATGATTTAACATCACCGTGCGTTTTCCTTCATAAATATCTCCGCCAATTTCTTTGCCATAGGTTTCGATTTCTCCAACCAGATTTAAAAGATCATCTTGAATTTGAAAGGCAATTCCTAGGAGCATTCCAAATCGAGTTAACTCGGCTAAAGGTTTGATTAATTCACTGGCGTTAGCATTAGGATTTCCGATAATCAACCCAATCCTACAAGGGGTCATGAACGAATACCAACAGGTTTTTTTAACGCACATGGTAAAATAATCTTGATCCGTTAAATAGGCGGTATTATCGGCTACCCAATCTAATTCCATTGCCTGTCCTTCAACGGATTGTTGTGCCATAACTTCAATTTCATGGAGAATATTTAGGGTTTTTGTCACTCCCAAGAAAGATAGATTTTCTAATAATAAACCAACAGCTAAAACATTAGTCGCATCTCCGACATTAATGGCGCGAGGAATCCCAATTCTAGAATGTAATGTTTCTTTTCCCCGTCGAGATTCTGAGCCATCTTCAATATCATCATGAATCAAAAACGCATTATGATAAAGTTCTAAGGCGGCAGCAGTTGCTAAAGCAGATTGTCCTATGCCGCCAACCNNGCACGAGCGACACTAATACAAATCGTCGGTCTGAGCATTTTTCCGACTCGAAAGGGATAATCGGTTAATAAATCATATAAAGGCGTATAAGCACCTGTGCTTTGACGTTTGCTATCCACAAACTCCTGAATTTTACTAACAATAGCAGAACGGGAATTTTGTAAGGCTTCATTAATAATAGTTTGATTAAACATCTATTCTTACTCACTCGTTGCCGTTCAAATAGGTGATAGGGGTTACGGGGGTTTTAATCGATCAATTTTTATGCTATCTTAGTGATAGATTACGGTTTAAATGAAATTCATTTTTAACTCCTAAAGATGGTTAACTTATTAAAAGAACGTCAGCAACAATTAAAGGAATGGTTAGAGGAATTAGTATTTCTAGTTCGCACTCAGGGAGGCTCAACTTGGGATAGTTTTGTCCTGGCAGGTTCAGGAAAATCCGCCATTATTGAACTCGATGGCATTTGTTTACAATTGCGGGCGGATGGGGGTGAACAATTAGAAGTTGAAATTCAACCTATATTTGACGTTTCCACCGTCGATTTTTCNNTTTTCTACTGATGCTGAAACTTTAAGGGCGATTATTCAGGGGCGGTTATCGTTAGATGCTGCGGTTGTTATCGGTAAAATTTATGTTCAAGGAACGTTACCGAATTTAACCGCAATTTATCAGGTTGTGATGAATCTTTTAGCGGATAGTGCCATTCATCCAGAGTTACAAGATTTATGGAACAAATTTGATCAAACTTGGTTATCTGCTTCTGTTTCTCCGATTCCTCCAACCCTAGAACAACAACATCCTGCTTACGGTTATTTGATTAAAAATATACCTGATGATGTGCTTCGAGTTGATCTGGAATAAAGGAATGCTAGGGGAGAAACAGAGTTAACAGTTAACACTTTAACAGTCAAAACTCCCAAACCTAATTTCAGGGAATCTGTGCAACAGAAGTGACACTGAGATGTCCTGTATTATCTTGATANNTTGATAGCCATTATTGTCAGGAATGTCATTGACAATAAAGCTAATGGTTTGACCGGGTTTTAAAACTAAAGTTATCTCGCTTCCTAATTCAGCTAAAACGGTGTTAGTTTCCACATCAACTGCTAACAAGGCAAAGGAATTATTGTTAGGATATTTCATCAGATTTTGATATTCAAAACCATCCCATCCGGCGGTCGTACAATCGACACCTTCCCAATTAGCGGGTTTCCAGGTTCCAGTAGCAGAAATTTTGAAGCTAACTTCCTGAGCAAAAGCATTTTTAAAGGGCGTACCAGAGGGGGATTTGATATCAACATCAAAGGTTGTCGTTTTCTCTGGCTGGGGAGTGGTAAATAGTGGGTTATCAATTAATTGAGAGGTAGGATTACCATGAATAATTCCATCTAAACCATTTCCGGTTAAATCAGTAACTTTATTCCCAGAAATATTGCTTAAGCGCCAATATCCGACTAAATTGGGTTCTTTCCCTGTTAATTGTTTATTAAAGGTTTCTTGAATTTGTTGTTCAGTTCGAGCGATATTCCAGATACG
>DMPJ01000525.1 GCA_003456035.1 Planktothrix sp. UBA8402 | reverse complement strand
AAGCGATTTCTGGGGAAATTGAACGGGATCAACTAATCACAACTCTCCTAAAAATGGTGATTGCCAATGCCGGAGCTAGTAAGTGTGTGTTACTACTTAAAGAAGATATAGAGTTAAAATTAGTAGCCTTGATAGAGGAGGGAAAATCACCGCAATTCTTACCCTCAATTCCCTTAGAATTAAGTTCAGATGTAGCGATTAGTTTGGTTAATACAGTCAATCGGACTAGGCAACCTTTAGTATTAGCTAATGCGGCGATAAATTATCGGTTTATTGCTGATCGTTATATTCAAAAACATCTGCCTAAAAGTATCCTTTGTAGCCCAATTCTGAATCAAGGAAATTTGATTGGGGTTTTATATCTGGAAAATAATTTGACGATGGGAGCATTTACCAGCGATCGGGTTGAACTCCTGAATTTAATCTGTACTCAGGTGGCAATTTCTCTGGAAAATGCCCGACTTTATGAGCGAGAACAGCAAAAATCCCAAGCATTGGAAGACGCACTAAATGATCTGAAAAACGCTCATTTACAACTTGTACAAAATGAGAAAATGTCGGCTCTGGGCAATTTAGTTGCGGGTGTTGCTCACGAAATGAATAATCCTTTAGGCTTTATTTCTGCTAGTCTAAAACAAGCTAAACCTACTTTTTTTGACTTGATTGAACATTTAAAACTCTATCAACAAACTTTCCCCAATCCGGGTGCAGAAATTAAACACCATGCTGAAGAAATTGACTTAGATTATAGTTTAGAAGACTTACCAAATATATTAAATTCTATGGTAATAGCTTGCGATCGCTTAAAAAATATTAGCACTTCACTCCGCACTTTCTCCCGGTCTGATCGAGATTATCAAGTACCCTTTAACATTCACGAAGGGATTGATAGTACAATTTTAATTCTGAAACATCGCCTCAAAGCAAATGCAGTACGTCCGGGGATTGAAGTAATTACTAACTATGGTGATTTACCTGAAATTAAGTGTTTTCCGGGTCAACTGAATCAGGTATTTATGAATATTTTGGCAAATGCGATCGATGCTTTAGATGAGTCAAATACCGATCGCAGTTTGGCAGAAATTAAGGCAAATCCTAATCGGATTACTATTACAACTTGTTTAATAGATCATCGGGTCAGGATTAGCATTGCTGATAATGGTCAGGGGATGACGGAAGACGTTAAACAAAAAATATTTGACCATTTATTCACAACCAAATTAGTCGGTAAGGGCACGGGTTTAGGATTGGCGATCGCCCGTCAAATTGTGGTAGAAAAACATGGTGGAGAGATTCAAGTCAATTCCGTATTAGGTCAAGGAACTGATTTTACCATCATTTTAGCTGCACCCTAACCCTAATAACTTAAGATTTAGCAATTAAAACCACAGTAGAACGGGCGCTTAGATGATAATATTTTCCTATAATTGGTCGGGCAACATTTAAACTACTGATATCATTAGGAACAGCTAAGGCCGTATCTACCAAACGATGCCAACGTGCCCCTTTAGATAAGGGGGGTAATTGAAAGTTCAAGGGTTCCCAATAGGAATTTAACATAATATGGAGATATTCGCCTTTTTTGGGATGATATAAACTAAAAGCAATCGTGCGAGAAGTTTCAGTTAAGTCGGGTTTTCCGATCTTAACTCCATGCCAAATAATATAGGGCAAATTACCCTCTATATTCATTTCTAAAATATCATCTAATTGAAACAGATGAAGTTCTTTTTTAAAGCGGATTAAACTTTTCACAAACCGCAAGACATCAGGATTTTTCCCGACATCACTCCAATCAAACCATCCTAACTTATTATCCTGACAGTAGGCGTTATTATTCCCGAATTGCGTCCGACAAACCTCGTCTCCCATTAACATCATCGGAGTTCCTTGGGAGAGTAATAAAATCACCCAAAAGTTTTTAATTTGTTGGAGGCGTAAGGCTTGAATATATAGGTCATCCGTTGCCCCTTCAATGCCACAATTCCAGCTAAAATTAAATTCAGAACCGTCTCGGTTTTCCTCTCCATTCGCTTCATTATTTTTTTCATTATAACACACTAAATCATGCAAAGTAAAGCCATCATGACAGGTAACAAAATTAATACTACAATGCACTTCTCGATCAGGATGGGGATAAATGTCAGGACTCCCCATAATTCGATAGGCTAACTTTTCAACTTGTTCTTCATCTCCCTTGACAAAACGACGGACATCATCCCTAAATTGTCCGTTCCATTCGGCAAAACGATCCCCAGCTAAGGAGCCAACTTGATATAATCCTCCGGCGTCCCAGGCTTCAACAATTAATTTCGCCCCGGCTAAAACCGGGTCAGATTTAATAATCCATAAAATCGGGGCATCTTCAATCGGATTTCCTTCTTTATCCCGGGATAAAATCGAAGCTAAATCAAAGCGAAATCCATCAACGTGCATTTCTGAAACCCAATATCTCAGACTATCAATAATTAACTGTCCGGAAATTTCATGATTAGCTTTAATTGTATTTCCACAACCGCTATAATTACTATAATCAGCCGGATTGTCTTTTTCTAAAATATAGTACATACTGTTATCAAGTCCCCGAAAAGATAACGTCGGGCCGTCTTCATTCCCTTCGGCAGTATGGTTATAAACCACATCTAAAATTACTTCAATTCCGGCTTTATGAAATGCCTTGACCATATTTCTAAATTCATTAATCGGGCCGAAAGCATCTCGATCAAAACTATATTCTCGATGGGGAGCAAAAAATGAGATGGTACTATATCCCCAATAATTACTCCGAGGGGGAACCGCATCCTGTTGATCAAATTGATGAATTGGTAGTAATTCAACCGCCGTAATTCCTAAATCTTTTAAATAGGGAATTTTTTCAATTAATCCGCAGTATGTTCCCCGTTTTTCGGGAGCAATTCCTGAGTTGGGATTGCGCGTAAAACCGCCAACGTGCAGTTCATAAATAATGGTTTGGGCGTAGGGCAATTCTAAAGGTTTATCCCCTTCCCAGTCATAACCTCGCTTATCAACTACAACTCCTTTTAAGGCTTGGCTACAATTATCCCCCGCAATAGAAGCCGCAGCCCGACTATAATTTTCCGTATTAACAATAGCTTTAGCATAGGGATCTAATAATACTTTATCGGGGTCAAAACGATAGCCTAATTCTGGTTCATATAAGCCATACACTCGATAGCCATAAATTTGTCCCGGTTCAATTCCGTGAACAAAAATATGCCAATAATAAAAGGTTTTATTGTGTTTGGGGTCAAGGCGGATAATCTGGGTCGGTTCAGCCCCATCCGGGGTATCAAATAAAAGTAATTCTATAGCGGTACAATTTTTAGAAAAAACACAAAAATTCACCCCCTGGTCATAAACTGTGGCTCCCAAGGGGTAGCTTTGACCGGATAAGATATCAAGATGCACGCCTTTGACTCCTTGCAAGTTTTCTCGATGATCAATTGTTCTATTCAACGGTCTAACTCCATTTATGTTGGCTTTCTAGGTGATGTTTAACCTAGATTATCGTTAATTGGGGGAAACAGGCGATCATAAGTGTTGAAAACGCGATAAACTAGCAGGAAATCCCAATAAAACTGTGTGTTCAGTTGAATGTCCCCCTCAGAAACTCCTTGTTTAAGTATTGCGATCGCTCGGATGAATACCTCCGTTGCCAATCATTTTGCAACTTGGGTGGTACAATCTCCCGATTGGAATGGATATGTTCACCATGATAGTGGCTGGCCCGAACCCCTTTCCCAAACTTGGCAAGCGTGGTTAGAACTATTTTCGCCCCATAGTATTCCTAATAGTTTGTGTTCTCCCCCTCCTAGCAATTTAGCGATCGCCACTGCCGATTCCGGGCGACAACTTAGTTATACTACCCGTTTAATGCAGCAATTTGGGATTAACCTTTGGCAATGGTTATTTCAGGGCTCAATTCAAGCTAGTTTACATCGCAGTCAAGGTATTGCTATTGGCCAGGATCAACCTCTACGAATTCGCCTAGACTTGCGAGATCCTGATTTAATTCCCATTCCCTGGGAAACGATGCAACCCCAAGGAGGTCAACCAGCGATTTCCCTGAGTCAAAATCTTTGGTTTAGTCGCACAACCTTTGATGTTAACCCCCTTCCTCAACGTTTAGCCGCTCAAGGGTTAAATATTTTATTGGTTTTGGGAGAAAGTCAAATTCAGCATCCCGGCCAGGTGTCCCCTAATTCAGAATTCTCAAAATTGGCTTTAGAAAAAGAAGCGATCGCCATCGGTCAAGCCTTTGAACAATGTAGCATGGATACCCTGGGAAATCGAGTCGATAGCCGGGTTTCCTGTAGCGTTAAAACCCTAATTGAGCCCACTGTTAAACTACTGATTGCAGAATTGGAAACCGACCGTTATAACGTTTTATTTTATGCTGGACACGGAGTTCCGGCCNNCCGATACCACTGTTAATGGTACGGAATTGGCCCAGGTATTAGTCCGATGTGGAATTATCCTAGCGGTGTTTAACACCTGTTGGAGCGCTCACCCGGCGGTAGAAAAGGTGTCAATAGCCTCTAATTCTCTGTTTCAAGCCATTCCCAGTAGCAGTTTAGCTCATGTTTTGATCCATCATGGGGTTCCGGCGGTGTTGGGTATGCGGGACTCCATTACCGACTCCGAAGCGTTAAGCTTTATTCAAGCATTTGCTAGAGCTTTAGGGGAACGTCTTCCAGTAGATCAGGCCGTGGCGGTGGCCCGTCAGCATTTGTTAGCTTTATATAAATTTAACCAACCCGCTTGGACGTTACCAATATTATATATGCACCCGGAATTTGACGGAGTATTAGTTCAGCCTTTAGAACAGATTAGGACGTCCATGCCTAGTAGTTCGGTTACGGGGTTTGGGGAGGTTCCCAGAGCGTGTTTACGGTTAATAAATCAGGTGAGTAATACCCCTGTACAGGTTTGGTCAATTGAAACCGGATTAATGCGCGTAGGTCGGGGAGAAGGGAATGATGTTATTGTTGCTGAACAGTGGGTTTCTTCCAAACACGCCGAAATTTTTTGTCGTCATAGTCCCGATGGGAAAACCCAACCCCATTATTTTTTAAAGGATTTTTCTCGCTATGGAACTTTAGTTTTTCATACTCAAGAATGGCAACGTATCCATCATCAAGAAATTCCATTAATATCAGGAATGCAGTTAAAATTTGGCAGTTCTCAAGGTCAATTGTTAGAATTTATTATAGAAAGCAATTAAAGTAGGGTGCGTAAGTGCCAACGCACGCACCATTTTTTGCTATAATTAAAATGATCAAACCAAAAAAAGGGTAATTATGATTCAAACCCTAGAACAAGTAATGGAGTCACAATTTTTGCTCCTGGTTTAATCTTTTCTGATGGCGATCGCCCTTATACTAGAGGTAAGAACGTCTCTATTATTGGTGCAATCATTGTTGTTACTGTACCTCACTAGACTAGGAAATGCTATATTAGCGAACGAGGACGTTCGCACTGCTGTAGCTAATACAACCACACACTGCTATAATGATCAATAGTAATGTGATTGTTCTGCCAAAAAAAGCATTTATACAAAGTATTTATAGAGTATAGAAAGAATGATTTTCCTAGAATTAACCATAGAAAACTTTGGCCCCTATCGAGGTAAACAAGTTATTGATTTACGCCCTAAAATTAATGATAATGTGATTAGTCCCATTGTCTTATTTGGAGGTATGAATGGAGGCGGAAAAACCACCTTAATGGATGCAATGCGCCTAGCACTTTATGGACAGCGCGCCCAATGTTCTACCCGGGGAACTTTAAGTTATCCCGACTTTCTTAAACAAGCGGTTAATAAACAGACCCTAGCCCATGAAGAAACCAGCGTAGAACTATTATTTGAACATATTGTTAAAAATATGCAAGTCGAGTTTCGGGTCAAACGTCGCTGGACAAAAAACCCGAAAAATGGTAAGGATATTTTAGGCATATTAATTGATGATTGGCCGGACTCCGCTTGGGTAGAAACCTGGGATGAACGCATCGAAGATTTTTTCCCTATTGGAATTTCCAACTTGTTTTTATTTGATGGTGAACAGGTTAAGGAATTAGCGGATTTAGACAGTCCTCCTAATGTTGTGGTACAAGCTATTCAATCTTTATTAGGATTAGAATTATCTGAACGTTTGGCCGTAGATTTAGATATTTTAGCTAACCGTAAACGCCGACAGTTAGCCGACTCTAAGGAGTTAGCGTATTAAGAAGAAATTGAGACAAAATTAAATCAGTATAAATCCGAAGCGGAGACGGCGGAAATGGCGGTAGCAGAATTAAAAATCAAGGCCGGAATTGCTAAAAAAAAGTTAAATCAAGCTAAGGAAAAATTTAAACTCGAAGGGGGAAAAATAGCCGGAGAACGGAGTCAATTAGAGAAAAAGTTAGTAGATGAAAAACAAAAAGCTCAACAACAACGGGAACGTCTTTGTGAATTAGCAGGCGAAGGTTTACCTTTAAGTTTAATTCAACCTTTATTAATTCAAGCCCGAAAGCAAGGAAAACAGGAGTTAAACAGGGAAAAAGCCAAGGTAGCCCAGGATTTTATTAAAGACCGAGATCAACGATTATTTCAATATTTAGAAGAACTTAATATTGCTAAAAAACAGTTAGAAAGTGTTAAAATATATCTGGAAACCGATTATCAAAATTTAACTGAGAATCATCATAACCAAGAAAATATATTTCTGGAAATTGATGAAAAAGTTTTCAGTCAATTAGGAACATTCTTAGACCATCAACTTCCCAGTCAAATCCAACAATCTCAGGACGTTTTAGATGCTTTAATGGTAGTTGAAGATGCCCTGTCTAGTCTGGATACACAATTGGCTATTGCAGCCCCTCCAGAGGTCTATGAACAACTGTTAGAAACGGTATCCCAAGCCCAAACCGAATATACTAAAATTGAAACTGAGATCGAAGTAGCCGAACAACGCGCTAAAAAATGTTTAACTGAATATGAAAAGGTTAAAAAAGACCTAGAAAAATATAGTCAAAATACCATTGATCGAAAAAATGCTAATCATATTATTGAGACTATTAGTAAAGTTCAGAACTCTTTGAAAATATTTAAAGAAAAATTAACCCTGAAAAAATTGAATAAATTAGAAGTAGAAGTGACCGAATGTTTCCGCTATTTATTACACAAATCAGACTTAGTACATCGAGTTGTAATTGCTGCCGAAGACTTTAGTTTATCCCTATACGATCCCCAGGGACAACCCGTTGAGAAACATCGCCTATCTGCGGGAGAAAAACAACTATTAGCGATCGCCTTTTTATGGGGTTTAGCTCGGGTTTCAGGACTAAACTTACCTATCGCCATTGACACCCCCTTGGGTCGTTTAGACTCCTCCCACCGTCAAAACCTAATTGAACGGTATTTTCCCGCAGCTAGTCATCAAGTTATTTTACTCTCAACCGATACCGAAATTGCCCAAAAAGAAGTTAATAGTTTACGAGAACAAGATGCGATCGCCCGGGAATACTTACTCAAATATGATCCCAAACAACGTCAAACCCGGATAGAAGTAGGTTATTTCTTTTAAAATTAAGGGAATGGGGAATTACGAATTACGAATTACGAATTACGGATGGGTTTTGGGTTTTGGGTTTTGGGGGAAAAGACTTTACCGCAAAAAAAAATTAATCTGGAAAAAAATTTCGTTTTTTGGCTAGGGGGGTTGACAAAACCCGCCGTCTGGGAGACAATATCGTAAGGGGGAACACGCCCATACTC